>JACCWY010000305.1 GCA_013697395.1 Chloroflexota bacterium
GCACGAACGTTCAGGAAACCTAACCTGCCCGGAGTCGATCGTCAAGACAGCCGTCAAGCTGAGCACGCAGACGCTCTCGCCCACCTAGATCGGCTGATGTGGCGGCAGGGATGACCGGCCAACGGCCCTTTGGGCGCTGTTCTTGCATCTCGGAACGCGGTATCGGCGAGACTGGGACATCGAAGGGAATTACCCATCAGCACCTGTAATGGTGCCTGCGGCATGAAACTGCCGGATCGACAAGTCGGCGATCTGTCTACGACCCCATATACGGCTACGCGCGCACAAGACGGCTACGCACGCCAGTCATGGGTCGTGACACTGTCAATGGCCGCGTAGAAGGCCGCGAGCGCCTGCAGGCTGAGGGCTACCGCGGAGGGATCACGATCCTCAGCGCCTCGCCACTCGATCGCGCATCGAGAAAGCGCGATTGGCAACGTTCATGTGTGGTTGGATAAGTGCGGCGGTCGCCGTGGGCCGCCATGGATCCTGCGAACCTGGCCAACATGGGTGAACCATCCATACTCAAGGATGGAACAACCGATGGGTTCGAGGCCGTCTCGCCCCGGACGAGGTTCGCGGTTAGGACGCTGTATCGGGGATGCCGAGCACAGGAGTCCCATGGCCCACATCCGTGGGCTCGCGGGGTCAGCGGACGTACCGGTCCTCGGGATCGCCCGGTCGCTGACGAGACGTGCATTGGTGGGACGACGCAACGAGCCGACACGACTCCGGACCGAAGGGATGCGGACGACGCCTACCCGGCGACTTCAACCAGCCGCTTCAGCTCGATCAACTCCTCGTCGAGGTTGACCATGCCGCGGTCCCAGTCCTCGTCGCTGGTGCCAGGCGCACGGGTGATCGTGAACGTCACGATCGCGCCGCGGGCATGCGGCACAACACGGGCTGGCAGGATCGACTCGCCGCCGGGCGTCTCAAATACGAAGTCGACGATGCGCCGGACGGGCTCGGCGTCGACTCGGTAGACCATTCGGCCGAGCGGTGTCTCCATCTCGTAGCGCCCGTCGCCGAGCGGCTTGGTCGACCGGACGAACTTGGTCCCCCACCGGGTCTGGTTCTCCGGTACGCGCAGGAATTCGAAGACCCGGTCGGGGTCGGTTTCAACGACGGTGCTTCCGGTATACACGGTCCCCATCTGGCGGCTCCTGGTGGTAAGGTTACTTGACGGACTGGAGTAGATAGTAAGGGAGCATGACCACATCTGTCAAGGGGACGAGGCCTTGGATCGGAGCCGGGCGGGACGTAGGTCGAAGGTTGAGGAGAACGTCGGGCGGCTGCTCCTGAGGGGCTCGCACGCGTTCAATGCCGAACTCGTTGCGCGGTTACATGCGGGTGGCTATCCGGACATTCGACCGGTCCATTCCTCGGTCCTCGCCCACATCGATATCGGCGGCCCGGGAACGCGCCCAACCGTGCTTGCCCAGCGAGCCGGAATTACGAAGCAGGCGATGGGCGAGCTCGTGGCCGATCTTGAAGCGCTGGGGTACGTCGCGCGTCGAACGGATCCGACTGATCGGCGGGCGCGACTCGTCAGTCTGACGCTCCGCGGGCGTCGCCAGCTTGCCGAAGCCCTCGTCGCGATCGAGTCAATCGAAGCTCGCTACGCGGAGCTTCTCGGTGCTGAGGATCTCCAGCGTCTGCGCAGTGGCATCGAGCGGATCCTTGACGACCGCGACCAGACGGTCCGTGAACCGGAACGTCCAAGGCTCGGAAGTTCCAGGGTGCACACTGGCTCATCGGGAACGACAGAGCCCGCCAACCGATGATGACCCGAGCCCGTGGTCCCGACAGGGTCCGCTCGAGTCCGAACATCTCGCCGCGTGCCGGCGCGCAGCCGCCGGTGCTACTGATTGGGGACCGAGATCATCCGCCCGGGGGCCCGCTGCGCGTGGGCGGATGCGAAGCCTTCCCGCTCGAACAGCGCGTGGTACTCCGCGAGTCGCTCGCGATCGAGCTCGAGACCAAGGCCAGGGCCTTTCGGAACACGCATCCGGCCACCCTCGTACGTCAGCGGCGTGGTGACGACGTCGCCGGCGAGAAGATCCTGGTGTCCCTGGCAGGCGAGGAAGAAGTTCGGGCTCGAGCCGGCGACGGAAAGCTGGGCATGCATCGTGATGGTGGCCGGTGAGAAGGCATGATTGACGATGGGCAGGCCGGCCGCCTCGGCGAGCGCCGCCGCCTTCTTGAAGGCCAGGATCCCGCCCTCCTGATGGGGGTCGGTCATGAGGACGTCGCAGGCGCCGCGCTTAGGCCGACATACCGGCGATGCTGAGGACAACCGCGGCGTGGTCGATCGAATGGCGGCGACGCTCGGGACCGTCCTCTCCCCGTCTTAATTCTTGTATTCCAAACCGATGGCGCCCCGCTCGGTCGCTCGCCGCGCTCGACATCGAGTTCCTCGTTTGACGCCTCCGATCTCCTCGAGAAGCGGTAGGTGGGATGACCTGCGCCTTCTTTTCCTTGACGTGTGACTGAACGTTCATTCATCATGGGAGCCCGACGACCAGCACGCAGAGCTCAGGAGCGACCGCACCATGGGTTGGAGCACCGCCGACATCCCCGATCTCCATGGCCGAGTGGCCGTCGTCACCGGTGCGAACGGGGGTCTCGGCTTCGAGACCGCCCGCGAGCTCGCCCG
>JACCWY010000314.1 GCA_013697395.1 Chloroflexota bacterium
CCACACCTGGTTCAACGACCAAACGCGGGCGCTGGACGCCACACTCTACGGTCGCCGGATGTACGAGCTGATGGCCGGCTACTGGCCGACCGCCGAGGACGATCCATCGGCGCCCGATGCGATGCGTGAGTTCTCGCGAATCTGGAAGCCGATGCCCAAGATCGTCTTCTCGAACAGCCTCGAGCAGGTGGGCTACAACGCCCGCCTCGTCCGCGGTGACGTGGCGACGGTGCTCGCCGACCTGCGGCGCGAGTTCGACGGCGACATCGACGTCGGCGGACCGGACCTGGCCGGCCAGTTCGTGCGACGCGGACTCGTCGACGAGTACCGTCTCGTCGTCCATCCCGTCGTCCTCGGCGCCGGCACGCCGTTCTGGCCCGAGCTCGATGCCCCGTTACGGCTGCAGCTCGTCGACCGCCGCGGGTTCGCCTCGGGCGCCGAGCTCAGGTCATTCGTCCCGTCGTAACGGGTCGGCACCCGTGCTGGTGCCGTAGTCTCCGCGAGTGCATCGGCTCACCAAGGCGCAGGCTCGGCGGATCGCGGTGCGGGCGCAGCTGCTCGACGCCGATCGGCCGGCCGACCTGGTCTCCATGGTGGAGCGACTCGGGATGCTGCAGCTCGACCCAACCGCGGCGATCGCTCCGAGCGCCGATCTGGTCGCCTGGAGCCGCCTCGGCTCATCATACCGGCCGGCTGATCTCAAACAGGCGCTGGAGCAGGACCGGACGCTGTTCGAGTTCAACGCGGTGGTGCGACCGATGCGAGACCTCGGCCTGTACCTCGCCCGCGGCTCCGACTGGTCGCTGTACCAGAAGCAACGCGACTGGCTTCGCGACAATGACCGTTTCCGCCGGGACATCCTGGACCGGCTCGCGACCTCGGGCCCGCTGAGCTCGCGCGACATCCCCGATACGTCGGTCGTGACCTGGCCGTCCAGCGGGTGGACGAACAACCGCAACGTCACGCAGATGCTCGAATTCCTCATGGTGCGTGGCGAGGTGGCGATCACGGGGCGCGTCGGGCGCGAACGGGTCTGGGACCTTGCCGAGCGCGTGTACCCCGCCGACGTCGAGGTGCCATCGGTCGAGGATGCCGCACGCCGCAGGAACGAGCGGCGGCTTGCCGCGCTCGGCATCGCACGTCCCCGAACGAGGGCGATGCCGGTCGAACCCGTCGACGTCGGCGACGCCGGCGAGCCCGCCATGGTCGAGGGCATCAAGGGCGAGTGGCGCGTCGACCCAGCGATGCTGGGCGAGGATCTCGAGGGCCGGACGGCACTGCTGTCACCCTTCGACCGGCTGATCCACGACCGCGTCCGCGCGCTGCAGCTGTTCGACTTCGAGTACACGCTCGAGATGTACAAGCCCGCGGCGAACCGCCGCTGGGGCTACTACGCGCTTCCGATCCTCCACGAGGACCGGCTTGTCGGCAAGCTCGACGCGATCGTCGACCGCAAGGCATCCGTCCTGCGGGTCAACGCCATCCACGAGGACGTGAAGTTCACCCGACCGATGACCAATGCGGTGCGGGCCGAGCTCCAAGACCTCGCCTCCTGGCTCGAGCTGAAGTCGGTCGAGCCGTCCTAGCGTTCGCATTACGCTTCCGCGCGTGAGACTGGCCGCCGACCGTATCACCGGCGCCGTTGTCCCGAGCCGGCTCGGCACGGGCTTCCGCTGGCTCCTCGCGTCCACGGTCGTCAACAACGTCGGCGACGGCATCGTGCTGGCAGCGGGACCGCTGCTCGTCGCGTCGCTGACGCGGGACCCGTTCCTGGTCTCGATGGCGCTGCTCAGCCAATGGCTGCCGCCCCTCCTGTTCGGGCTCATCGGCGGGGTGGCGGCCGACCGGGTCGATCGTCGGCGCATGGTCGTGCTGGTCGACCTCGGTCGAGCCGTCGTGCTTGCCGCGCTGGTCGCGACGATCGTGACCGGGACCTTCAACGTTGCGCTGGTCCTCCTCGCGCTGTTCATCCTGGGGACGGCGGAGACCTTCGCCGACTCGGCGAGCGGCACCCTGCTGCCGAGTCTCGTCCGGCGCGAGGATCTGGGTGTCGCGAACGCCCGGATGCAGGGAGCCTTCCTGCTCACGAACCAGCTGGTCGCCCCTCCCATCGGCGCATTCCTGTTCGCGGTCGGCATGGCTCTTCCCTTCGCGGCGGGCGCCGCCGCCATGGCCCTCGGCGCGGTGCTCATCTCCCGCATCGTCGGCAGCCTCCGCACTGAACCGACGGAGGTGGCCGGCGTCGGCGAGGAAGCCGGTGACCTGCGTGATCGCGAAGACGAAGACAAGGTCGAAGAACAGCTCGAGCGGGGTGACCCGCTGTTCGGACTCGACCTCTCGCTCACGCATCCTCGCGTCCCCTGTGATCCTCTGCGCAGCCTACCCTCGATCGCAATTCACCACGACCACAACGAGGAGCATCACCCGTGGGCAAGCTCATCTACAGCCTTAACGTCTCGCTCGACGGGTTCATCGAGACTCCGGACCACAGCCTCGACTGGACCAACGTCGACGACGAGCTGCACACGTGGTTCAACGACCAAACGAGGACGCTGGACGCTACCCTCTACGGTCGCC
>JACCWY010000317.1 GCA_013697395.1 Chloroflexota bacterium
CCACTGGCCCGGGAGCGGGCCGCCAGGCCCGACAGCAGGCCAGAGCCGCGACCCGGCCGTGCGCTGCTGCCCTGGCTCGCCCGCAACCCGGCCGATGCCTACCTCCGCGAACCAGGCCGGCGGCTCGATCGGCGCGACGCGCTCATCCTGCTCGGGCTCGTCGTCTTCGCGCTGGTCTTCCGGCTCTGGCGCCTCGACGTGCCCCGCGGCCACCATTTCGACGAGGTCTACCACGCCCGATCGGGGGCCGAGTGGCTCGCCAACTGGCAGAACGGCTGGAATCGCGACGTCTATGAATGGACGCACCCGATGCTGGCCAAGTACCTGATCGCGGCCGGGATCGTGGTCGCCGACCCGAACAAGGTCGTCGGCAGCTCTGAGCTCGACGAGCCGTCGCCGGCGGTCGCGGTGGCGCCCGAGCGCTCGTCGCTCGGACGGCATCGCTCGATCGTCTTCACGGCGCCGGCCGGTGGATCCACGATCGTGGCCGGCGACGCCGAGACGGGCGAGGAGGTCGCGCGCTGGGACGCCGCCGGCCCGATCGCCAGCCTCGCCTACGACGGTGACGCTCCGCGCCTGCTGGTCGGCCGCGCCGACAGCGGCACGGTCGAGACGTTCGAGCTCGCCGGGCTCCTCGCCTCGCCAGACGGCCGCGCGCCGCCGGCAGGTCCGCCGATCGTGACGGAGCTGGCCGCCGTGAGCCAGGTCGACGTGCCGCGCGAGGGGGCCGTGCTCCTGTTTCGCGGCCCCGACGGGGTGGCCCTTGCGGACCGGGCAACCGACGACGTGCGTGGCATCGCAGCCGGGTCGTACGGCGGGGTCGCCTACGTCCAACCCATCGGCGAGGAGAGCGGGTCGGTGGCTGCCACGGACGCGGCCCGCAACGCGATCGTATTCATCGACGCGGAAACGCTCGAGCTGCGACTCGACGACGAGGGCGGGGAGCTCGGCGTCGTGCCGATCGAGGCACCGCTCATCGGCCCGCTGCTGACGAGCGGCGGCGGCGAGGACCAGCAGCTGCTGGCCCTCACCGGCGCATTGCCGGCAAGTGACGAGCACCCGGCGACGATGGGCGGCCTGGCGTCGCTCGACGCCGATGCGCAGACGGTGCACGACGTGGTCCCCTTGCCAGGCGCGCCGTCGCTCATCGGGCGCCAGGTCGTGGCGGACATCGTGTACGTGGCCGGCGTGACCCCTGGGGGGGAGCCGGTCGTCTGGCCGATCGAGCCGCACGTCGACATTCGCGGCGACACCAGCGCCGGGCTCGCCGCCTTCGACGAGACGTCGCTGCCGGGTCCCGCGCTGGCGATGGGTTTCGATGCCAGCACGGACGGCCAGGGCGACGACCATGGCAGGCTCCTGGTCAGCACCGGCGACGGCGCGCTGGTTCGAGTCGATGCCGGGAGCAACGCGTTCGCCTGGCGCCTGGCCGGAGTCGTCTTCGGGACGTTGCTGGTGGGGCTGGTGTACCTGCTGGCTGCCACGATGTTCAGCCGGCGTCGGATCGCTGCACTGGCCGCGGCCTTCGTGGCGATCGACGGCATGAGCTACGTCATGAGCAGGATCGCCATGAACGACATCTTCGTCGCGGTCTTCATCACGGGCGGCTACCTCCTCTTCTGGCAGGTCTGGTCCGGCCGATGGACGCGCAGCGCCTGGTGGGCGCTGCCGCTGGTCGGCGTCCTCATCGGTCTGGCGGCCGCAACCAAGTGGGTCGGCTTCTACGCCCTTGCCGGGATCTGGGTCCTCGTCCTGGCCAGGTCGGACCTCGGCCGGCTGCTCCTGGTGGCCCTCGTCGCGTTCGCGGCGGTAGTGGGGGGCGTCGGGGCGCCCTGGCCCTTCCTGCTGGCGATGCTGCTCGTGCTGGCCATCGCCCTGGCGATCGTGCATGCGCGTCCGATCCGCGTCGACCTCGATGCGGCAAGGCTCGCGCTGCCGGCGACGGGCGTCGTGCTCGGCGGGGTGGGACTCGCCTTTGCGTTGGCCTACGGGAGCGTCGACGGTCGCCCGCCGGGCAGCGCCGTCGAATACGTCTTCAGCGTCCTGGCCCGCGGTGCCCAGGCCGGCTGGCCGGCATTCCTCATGCTCTCCGTGGCGGCCATGCTCCTGGCCTGGCGCGCGTGGAGCTCGCTGCGCGACCCGCGCTCCGATGCCCGCTGGTGGGACCCGGCCCAGATGGGGGGCTTCGCGTGGGCTTGGGTCGGCGCGTGCCTCCTCGTGATCCCGCTGACCGTCTACGCGTTGAGCTATATCCCGTACCTGGAACTCGGGCATAGCTTCGCGCTCGCCGGGGGACCGGGCTACGGCTGGTCGATCGACGAGCTGCACTCGCAGATGTTCGGCTACCACTACGGGCTGACCGCGGGCCATGCCAGCGCATCCCCCTGGTGGAGCTGGCCGCTGGCGCTGAAGCCGACCTGGTTCTTCAGCGGCAGCTACGACGCCCGCCAGATCGCGGTCATCTACAACGGCGGCAATCCGATCCTGTTCTGGGCCGGCGTGCCGGCGATCGCGGCCTGCGCCGTCTTCGCGTGGCGTCGCCGGTCACCCGCCCTCGTCCTGATCGTCGCAGCGTTCGCCTTCCAGCTCGTTCCGTGGACGAGGATTGAGCGCGCCACCTTCGCGTACCACTACCTGACGGCGGTGATCTTCGCGATGATCGCGGTCGCCTACGTCGTCGACGAGCTGCTGCGCCGGCCCGCCTGGCGCGATGTGGCCGTCGGCTACCTGGCGCTGGTCGTGGTCGCGGCGGTGCTCATCTACCCGCTCGGCTCCGCACTGGCGATGCCCGACTGGTACATCAACGCCGCCCGCACCCTGCCGCCGTGGAACTACGCCTTCCAGTTCCCCGATCCGCCGCAGGGCGAGCGCGGCGAGCTGCTGAGCCTCTCGGGCCTGAAGCTCGTTTCCGGAGCGGTTCTCGCGGCAGCGGCCGTCGCCTGGTCGCTGCGCGGCCGCGCACTGTGGCCGCCCCTGCTCGAGCTGATCGCGGCGCGCCGCAAGGTCCGCGAGTAGCCCGCGGTCATCGCCGCCGAGAGGCGGTCACCAGGATCACGATCCCGGCCACCACGAGCAGCGCCGGCCATATCAGTCCCCAGTTGATGGCGGGCAGGTACTCGCGCACCAGGAACCAGAGGCCAACGACGACCAGCCCGCCACCGACGAGCAAGGCCGTGCGCCCGTCGTCGACCCGCTCTCCATCCTCCGCCACGGGCGTCGATGCTTCGCCGCCGCCGTCATCTCCGAGGGTGGGAGCCGCCGCGGAGCGCGGCGGCTCCTCGGGGACGACGATCCAGGCCACGATGTACGCGAGCAGCGCCGCGCCCCCGGTGAGCGGGACGAGCAGCGCCCAGGCGATGCGGACGAGGGCGTGATCGGCCCCGATCCAGTTCGCGAGGCCGGCCGCGACGCCGCCGATCATGGCATCGCGCGATCGGGTCAGCCGCCGGTTCACTCGCAGCCTCCTTCGGGATTGAGCGAGAAGCTCGCCGCGTTGCCGTCGATAGCCAGGCTGATGTCGGCATCGCCCTCGCCGGTCGACCAGGTGTCGCCCTGCCGCGTCAGACCCAGGTCGTCCAGGTTGTGGCCGAAGGTGACGTTCGCCTCCTCGATCGTGATGGCCACGACCGCGCCGTCCGGCGCACACAGATCGAGCGAGCCGGCGTTCATCTCGACCGTTCCGACGAGGCTGGTCGACGCGTCGGCAACGATGGAGAGCGAGCCGGCGTTGGCGTCGATGCCCAGGTCCGCGATCCGGGCGCCGGCCAGTCCGACGTTGACGTCGCCGGCGTTCGCGTCGATCACGAGGCTCGACAGATCCGCGCCGTCGAGCTCCAGCTCTGACGACGCCGCATTCGCATCCACTGTCAGGTCGAGGGTCGTTTCCCTCGGCAGCACGACCTCCCATTCCTGGCGGCTGTCCTCGGTGAAGGGGATGAACCCGCCGCCCTCGACGCTGACGCGCAGCGAGTCGCCGTCGGCGGTGATCTGCGGCTCGTTGTCCCCCCCGTGGCGGGCCTCGACGCTCCATGCCGAGCCTGCTGCCGTCGAGACCGCCAGGTCGCCGCAGCTGAAGTCGAGCACGACCTCAGCGTCGCCTTCGAAGGTGCCCTCGCTGGTTGCCGGCTCGGTCGGCTCACCGCCGCAGCCGCCGCCTGGATCGCCAGTGCCACCACGCCGGCGGTGATGAGGGCGACGCCCCAGAAGGCGAAGCCGCGGTTGACCTGCATGTGCTCGGGATCTCCTGTCACGGCCTACACCATAC
>JACCWY010000322.1 GCA_013697395.1 Chloroflexota bacterium
ACTCGGGCGGAGCCGCATGACCGACACTGCGCGGGCCGGCGAAGGGCGCCTCGACCGGGCCGCGGCCCGAAGCTGGATCGGCCGCGTCGTGCGCGGTGACGCGTGGACGGCGGGACTGATCGTCATCTTCGTCGCGCTGTTCGTCATCACCAGGATTCTGCGGCCGAGCTTCGACCTGAGCGGGCTGGCCATCGCGTCGCTGCCGGTCGCTTTCGCCGCGGCGGGGCAGGCAATCGTGGTGATCTCCGGCGGGATCGACCTCTCCATCGGCTCGGTGATGGCGCTCACCAATGTCCTGGCGGCCACCCTGCTGGTCGACGCCAGCCCGGAGGCGTCGGTCCCGATCGTCGTGCTCGTCCTGGTGGCCGGCCTCGTGATCGGGATCATCAACGGCGTGCTCGTGGTGGTGAGCCGCGTGCCGGACATCGTCGTGACCCTCGCGATGTTGTTCGTGTGGGCCGGCGCCGCCCTGCTGGTGATGGGCACGCCCGGAGGTGGGTCGACGCCGTGGCTGCGCGAGCTCATCACCGGCGACGTCGGCATCGGGCTGATCCCGCGGGCCCTCATCGTCCTGCTCGCCATCGTCGGGATCGTCTGGATCCCGCTGCGCCGATCCCGGTTGGGCCTCTCGATCTACGCGACCGGCAGCAACCAGCTGGCCGCCTTTCGGAGCGGCGTGCAGGTCGCCCGCACGAAGATCGTGGCGTATGCCCTGGCCGGCTTCTTCGGAGCGCTCGGCGGGGTCTCCCTGACCGCCAGCACCGGCATCGGCACCCCGATCCCCGGGCCATACCTGCTGCTCAGCGTCGCCGCCATCGTCCTCGGCGGCGTGAGCCTGGCCGGCGGTCGCGGCGGCCTGCTCGGCCCGATCGTGGGCATCTACATCCTGGGCCTGCTGCGCGCCGATCTCACGTTCATCGGCATGGAGCCGGCGTACTCGCAGGTCATCCAGGGCGTGATCATGGTGGTCGTCGTCATGATCGGCGCGTACGTCACCCTGCGCCGGAGGATGGCATGAGCGCCCAGGCGGCCAGCGCCGAACGCCGGGCCGCCGGCACGGCGCGCAGCTGGCTGCGCGACCGCCCGATCGTCCCGCTCTTCCTCCTCCTCATCGGCCTGGTGGCGCTGCTCGAGGTGGTCCAGCCGGGGATCGTGAGCCCAAGCTGGGTGTCGAGCACCGTTCGCTTCGCGGTCCCGCTCGCCATCCTGGCCGCGTGCCAGACGATGACGATGCTCACCGGCGGCATCGACCTGTCCGTCGCCGTGGTGGCCTCGATGTCGTCGTACGTGATGGCCACGAACGTGTCGGACGTCGGCTGGTTCGGGGCGGTCGTCCTGGCGCTCATTCCCGCGGCGGCCGTCGGCCTCGTCAACGGCATCGGCGTGGGCATCTTCCGAGTCCATCCGCTGATCATGACCATCAGCACGAGTCTCATTGTTTCGGGGCTGGTCAACGTCTATGCCCGCTTGAACATCACCGGTGGCACGCGCGTCCCGCCGGAGATCTCGTTCCTCGGCGGGCAGACGCTGTTCGGATTCCTGCCGAACAACCTGCTCGTCTTCGTGCCGCTGGCCATCGTCATCCTCGTGGCCCTACGTGGCTCCGGCTACGGCAGGCTGCTCTACGCGGTCGGCGACAACGAGATCGCGGCGCGGCTGGCGGGGGTCCGGGTGGGGCACGTGCTGGTCGTTCTCTATGTCATCTCCGGCGTGCTTGCCGGCCTCGCCGGCCTCATCTATGCGGGGGTCATCGGGAGCGCGACCGGGCGGCTGGTCGACCCGTACCTGCTTCCGTCGGTGGCGGCGGTCGTGATCGGTGGCACGTCGATCTTCGGAGGGCGCGGCGGGTATGCCGGCAGCATCGTCGGAGCGTTGATCCTGACCGTCCTCGTGACCCTGCTGAACGTGCTGCAGGCGCCCGAGGCGATCCGCCAGATCCTGTTCGGCGCCATCATCCTGGCGGTCGCGGCGACCTACACACGCATCACCCAGGACGCCTGATCCGCCGATGAGCCACGAGAACGGGTCCAGGCATTTCGGCCTCGATCTCGGCGCCACCAACCTCAAGTGGGCGGCGCTGGAGCGGACCGACGAGGCCTGGAGCGTCCTCGACCAAGGCCAGGTCCCGACGCGAGCCGCCGATGGCGTGGATGCCGTCCTCGGGCGCATGGCGCAACTGGTCGAGCAGAAACGCATGGAGTGGCCGGGGATCGGGTCGTTGGGCGTCGGCGTGCCCGGCCTGTTCGACGCGGCGGTCGGGGCCACGACGTTCGTGCCGAACCTGCCTCCTGGCTGGAGGGGCCACCCGGTGGCCGGACCCCTGCGGGAGCGGCTCGGCCTGCCGGTCGGTCTGATCAACGACGCTCGCGCCTTCGGCCTGGCCGAGCTGCGGCTCGGCGCCGGACGTGGCTGCAGAACGATGGTCGGCCTGGCGCTGGGGACCGGGGTGGGCGGGGTCGTCGTCGTCGACGGGCACGTCCATTTCGGTCACGACGGGACCGGTGGTGAGGCCGGGCACCAGACGATCCTTCCCGACGGCCCGATGTGCACCTGCGGCAACCGCGGTTGCCTGGAGGCTCTCACCAGGGCCAACGCGGTGACCGCCGCCTGCGGCACCGAGACGGCGGCCGAGGCAGTGCGGGCCGCGCGGGCCGGGGAGCGCCGGGCAGTTGACGGCCTTGCGCAGATTGGCCGCTGGCTGGGGATCGGGATCTCGAACCTGATCGTGGTGCTCACCCCCGACCGGGTCGTGCTCGGCGGCGGCGTGGCGGCGGCAGGCGAGCTGCTGCTCAAACCGATCCGGGACGAGGTGCGGGAACGTGTGCACGTAACGGATCTCGGCGCCGTCGACATCGTCACGGCCGAGCTCGGCACCTGGGCGGGCGCCATCGGCGCGGGCGTGCACGGGGCCGAGATCGCGGTGGTGCCTTCCTGACCGTCGGCGTCAGCCTTGAGACGAAGCGGGGGGCTCGCTGACGCTCCAGCCGGCGTCGACCCCGATCACCTGCCCGGTGATCATGCGTGACTCGCGGCTGAGCAGGTGGAGCGCCATCGGCGTGACCGCGTCGGGGTCAATTGGCCCGTCCGCCAGCGGCTGCTTCCAGCGCAGGTAGGCACCGATGTCCGGGTCGGCCTGCGCACGCCGGCTCATGGGGGTGGCGACCAGCGAGGGTGCGATCGCGTTGGCGCGAATGCCACGCGGGGCGTAGTAGGCCGCAACCGCGCGGGTGAAGGCCTCGATCGCCCCCTTGCTGGCCGCGTAGGCGTGGGTCGCGAAGTGTGTTGGTGACGGGTGCAGGGCGAGGGCGCTCGACATCGTGAGCAGGACGCCGCGGGATCGGTCGCCATCGGGCTCCTGGCCGAGCATCTGCCGCACAGTGGCGCGGGCGACGAGGAAGAGGCTGGTCACGTTGGCCGCCATCACCGCCTCCCACCCCGCGAGCGTGGCCTCGTGGAGAGGACCGTCGCCGAGCCGTCGGCCGCTGATGCCGACCACGTCGTAGAGCGCGTCGATCCTGCCGAACCGCTCGACGCACGCTGCGACCGCTGCCTCCGCCTCGGCCTCCTGCGTCAGGTCCGCCGACGCCCACGCCACGCCGGCGCCGCTCCCGCCGAGCTCCCCGGCGAGCGCCCGTGCGTGGCTCGCCGTGCGGGACGTGACGAAGACGCTCGCGCCCTCCACAGCGAGCGCGCGGGCCGCTGATGCCGCCATGCCGGTCGAGCCGGTGACGAGGCAGACGCGGCCGTCGAAGCGGCTCACGACGCGCCCGCGTCGCGGATCGAGCGGACGAGAGCGCGGCGCTGGTCGGCAGATGCGCGGACGATCGTCCCGCCGATGCCGACGGCCGCGGCCCCCGCCTCAAGGAACGCGGCCGCAGACGACCCGTCGACGCCGCCGGTCGCA
>JACCWY010000324.1 GCA_013697395.1 Chloroflexota bacterium
ACCCGGAACAGCGCGCCGCGGCGACGCTGCCGGACGGTCCGGCCCAGATCATCGCGCCCGCCGGGAGCGGCAAGACGACGACCATGGTGGCGCGCCTTGCGGTGCTGTGCTCGCGCGGCGTGGCGCCGGAGCGCATCTGCGTCGTGACCTTCAACCGCGACGCGGCCGCAGACCTCGGCGCCCGCGTCGCCCGGCGCCTGGGAGCGGCGGCCGCCGCGTCGATCGAGATCCGGACCCTTCACGCGCTGGCCCGGCAGGTGCTGCTCGACGCCGGCGAGGGACGCAATATCGTCGCCGATCGCCTGCCTCTGCTGCGGGTCGCGCGACGCCGTGCCCTCGCCGCCAATGAGGCATCGGCGACGCCGGAGCCCGCCCAGCTCGACACGTGGCTCTCCGCGTGGAAGGTCGAGGGTCGCCCGCCACCGCCCGAAGCCCGCCAGGTGCTCGACGGGTATGCCGACCTGCTGAGCTCGCGCGGAGCCGTCGACTTCGACGACCTCGTCGTCCGCGCCTGCGATCTGCTGAAGACCGATGCGCGACTGCGCCTCCGCTGGCAGTCGCGGTTCCTCCACGTGTGCGTGGACGAGTTCCAGGACGTGGACGCCGCCCAGCTGCGGCTCGTCCGCCTCCTTGCCGCGCCGGAGGACAACCTGTTCGTGGTCGGCGATGACGACCAGACGATCTATGCCTGGCGGCTGGCCGACGTGCGTCGCATCCTCCGGTTCGCCGTCGACTACCCCGACGCGCGACGCGTCATGCTCGCCACGAACTACCGATGCCCACCATCGGTCGTTGCCGCCTCGGCTCGCATGGTCGCCGCGAACCGCGAGCGCTTCGCCAAGCCGATCCGGTCGCCCGCAGATGCTCGCGAGGATGGCCGCTCGATCTCGGCGTGGAACACGGCACGACCCGAATGGGCGGATGCGATGGTCCGGCTGGCGGCCGCCGAGGACACCGCCGGCCGCAGCCTGTGCTTCCTGTCCCGGACCCGCGGCGAGCTGACACCGGTCCTCTTGGCCTTGACGCGGGCCGGCGTCCGGCATGCGACCGCGATCCCGCCGCTCGTCGAGTCGGAGCGGGTCGTGGCCCTCGTCGATGCGGCCCGCGGCCTCGACGTGGCCGAGCACCCGTTCCACGTCATCCGCCGGCTGCGCGCCGGCCGCGGCTGGGTGCGCGACGACCCCGCCGACCTCCTCGGCGACGACGACCAGGCCGCGCTCGACGCACTCATGGGCTGGACGACCGGCTTCGCGCGGGTCCCGGCCTTCGTCGCTGCCTACGATGCGGCTCGCGCGCGCGTCGCAGCGCTCCGGGATCCTTCGGCGACCGTCGAGCTCGCCACCGTCCACGCCGCGAAGGGGCGTGAGTGGCAGACCGTCATCCTTCTCGGCTTCGAGGCGGATCGCATCCCGAACCGCCGGGCCCTGGTCGATGCGAACGACCCGGATCGAGCACTCGAGGAGGAGCGCCGGCTCGCCTACGTCGCGCTCACGCGCGCCACCCGGCAGCTGGTCCTGGCCTTCGATCCGTCACGACCTTCACCGTTCCTGGCGGAACTGGGCCTCGGCGTTCGGCATCGATAGCCCAGCCTCAGGAGGCGGCGGCCACCGGCTCGCGCCGCCGGCGCCGAGGCTCCGAGGGTTCGGCGGACGCGTCAAGACCGAGCGCGTGGCGCAGGTACTGCCCCGTGGACGACTCGGCGACCCTCGCCACCTGCTCCGGCGTGCCGGCCGCGATGAGGTAGCCGCCCTTGTCGCCGCCCTCGGGCCCGAGGTCGATGACCCAGTCGGCGGTCTTGACGACGTCGAGGTTGTGCTCGATGACGACGACCGTGTTCCCGCTCTCGACCAGGCGCGAGAGAACCTGGAGCAGGCGGGCGACGTCGTCGAAGTGGAGGCCCGTGGTCGGCTCGTCCAGGATGTAGAACGTCTTGCCGGTGGCCCGCTTCGACAGCTCCGTGGCCAGCTTTACGCGCTGCGCCTCGCCGCCGGACAGCGTGGTCGCGGGCTGTCCCAAGTGGATGTAGCCCATCCCGACGTCGTTGAGCGTCTGCAGCTTGTTCTTGATCGAGGGCACCGCCTCGAAGAACTTGAGAGCTTCCTCGACCGTCATCTCCAGGATCTCGGCCACGTTGCGGCCCTTGTAGTGGATCTCGAGCGTCTCGCGGTTGTAGCGCTTCCCCTTGCACACCTCGCACTGGACGTAGACGTCGGGCAGGAAGTGCATCTCGATCTGAACGATCCCGGCGCCCTCGCACGCCTCGCAGCGCCCGCCCTTCACGTTGAAGCTGAACCGGCCGGGCTTGTACCCGCGCAGCCGCGACTCCGGGACCGCGGCAAGGAGCTCTCGCAGCGGACTCCACAGCCCCGTGTACGTCGCCGGGTTCGAGCGCGGCGTCCGGCCGATGGGCGACTGGTCGATCTCGATGACCTTGTCGATCAAGTCGACGCCCTCGATCCGGTCGTGCCTGCCGGCCGGTTCACGCGAGCCCCAGATGCGCTGCGCCAGCGCGGGATGGAGGATCTGGGTCACGAGGCTCGATTTCCCAGATCCGCTCACCCCGGTCACGGCCACGAACCGGCCGAGCGGGAAGGAGACGTCGATCTGCTTGAGGTTGTTCTCGCGGGCGCCGCGCACGACGATCGCCTCGCCCTTCCCGTTGCGCCGGCGCTTCGGCACCGGGACGGCCTTCTCGCCGCGCAGGTAGGCGCCGGTCATCGATCGTCGGTTCTCGAGCAGGCCCGACAGCGGGCCCGAATGGATCAGCCGGCCGCCGTGCTCCCCCGCCGCCGGACCGATGTCGATGACCCAATCGGCGGATCGGATCGTTTCCTCGTCGTGCTCGACGACGAGCAGCGTGTTGCCGAGGTCGCGCAGCCGGACGAGCGTCGCGATGAGTCGGGCGTTGTCGCGCTGGTGGAGGCCGATCGAGGGCTCGTCCAGGATGTAGAGGACGCCCATCAGGCTCGAGCCGATCTGCGTCGCCAGCCGGATGCGCTGAGCCTCGCCCCCGCTCAACGTGCCGGACGCGCGGTCCAGCGTCAGGTAGTCCAGCCCGACGTCGACGAGGAAGCCGAGCCGAGCGTGGATCTCCTTGAGCACCTGCCGTGCGATGGTGTTCTCGCGCTCCGTCAGCCGCTCGGGAAGGGCGTCGTACCAGGCCAGCGCATCCGTCACCGACCGTCGCGTCGTCTCGATGATGTTCCTGCCGGCGATCGTCACCGACCGTGACTCCGGCTTGAGGCGCATCCCGTCGCAGGTCGGGCAGGGCTTGTTCGTCATGTAGCGCTCGAACTCGGCTCGCATCGTCTCGGAGCCCGTCTCGCGGTGACGCCGGGTGAGGTTCGGAATGATCCCCTCGAAGGTCGTCTTGAACGTATGGACGTTCCCGTTGCGGGCCCGGTACCGCACGCCGACGCGCTCTCCCCTGTTGCCGTACAGCAGGATCCGGCGCGCCTCGTCGTCGAGGTCGCGGACGGGAACGTCGGTCCGGAATCCGTAATGCTCGGCCACCGCGTCGAGGATCTTGCTGAACCAGCTCTCGGTCGCGGCCATACGGCGCCACGGCAGGACGGCGCCCTCGTCGACCGACAGCTCGTCGTTCGGCAGGACGAGGTCGGGGTCGATCTCGAGCCGCGAGCCGAGGCCGGTGCAGTCGGGACACGCGCCGTGCGGAGAGTTGAAGCTGAAGTTTCGCGGGGCCGGCTCCTCGAAGGAGCCGCCGTGCTCGGGACACGCGTAGCGCTCGCTGAAGACGCGGTCGGCCTCTCGAGCAGGAGCATCGGGCAGATTCAGCAGCAGGGTGCCCTCCGAGAGGCGCAGTGCCGTCTCGATTGAATCCGCCATGCGGCTGGCATCCGGCCTCGGGCCGCCGTCGTCACCGGTCGCGCGCACGACGAGGCGATCCACGACGACCTCGATGCTGTGCTTGTACTTCTTGTCGAGCTTGATCTCCTCCTCGAGCTCACGCAGCTCGCCGTCGACCCGCACGCGCACGAAGCCTGCCTGCTTGGCACCGGCAAGGAGCTTCTCGTGCTCGCCCTTGCGATCGAGGACGAGCGGCGCCATGAGCATGACCCGCGTCCCCTCCGGCAGCTGGTAGATCTGGTCGACCATCTGCTCGACCGTCTGGCGCTCGATCTCGCGGCCGCACGTGGGGCAGTGCATCCGACCGATGCGCGCAAAGAGGAGGCGCAGGTAGTCGTAGATCTCGGTCACGGTCCCGACCGTCGAACGAGGGTTCTTCGACGCGCCCTTCTGGTCGATGCTGATGGCGGGCGACAGGCCGTCGATCTGGTCGACGTCCGGCTTCTCCATCTGCCCCAGGAACTGCCGCGCGTAGGCCGACAGAGACTCGACGTAGCGGCGCTGTCCCTCGGCGTAGATCGTGTCGAAGGCGAGGCTCGACTTGCCGCTCCCGGACAGGCCGGTGATGACGATCAGCCGGTCACGCGGCATCTCCACGTCGACGTTCTTGAGGTTGTGTTCGCGGGCACCGCGGACGACGATCTTGTCGGAGGGCATCGGACCGATATCGTAGCAGGAACTGGACCGATGCGAACGCCTGTTCGGTTTCGGTCCGGCTCGGCGCGGGGGCCGCCGAGCCTTCGGAAACAGCAAGGAGCCGGCCGGGGTGGAGACCGGCCGGCTCCTTGATCTGGGGGCGCTAGTCGCCCGAGCCGAGTGGCGGAACCGCCAGCTGGGCCAGCTCGAGCGCCTGCTCCGGGACCCACGCACCGGCGGGTGGATCCATCATCCCGCGTACCGGATCCGCTGAGCCGGGAGGGGCCCAGCGGTTGCACTGGCCGTCCGACTCGCCCGGGGTCTTGATCCACAGGTAGGCATCGACGAGCGCGTTACCAGTGTCAGCCGTCGGTCGGAGGCCCAGGCCGCGGTCTCTCCTCTCTGTTCGTTCGGTTAGCGCCGGCCGGCGGCCAGCAGGGCCCGGTACCACTCGCCGCTTGCCTTGGGTGTTCGGCGCTGCGTGCTGAAGTCCACGTGCACGATGCCGAATGGCGTGCCATAGCCCAGCGCCCACTCGAAGTTGTCAATGAGCGACCAGACGAAGTAGCCGATGAGCGGCACGCCTCCCGCGATCGCCTCCCCGGCCGCGTGGACGTGCGCAGCCAGGTACCGGACGCGCTCCGGATCGTCGACCGAACCGTCGGCCGCGACCGAATCCACGAACGTGGCGCCGTTCTCGGTGATGGCCAGCGCGGCTGGTCGGTAATCACGCGCGATTCGCTGGAGCGTTGCGCGAAGGCCGTAGGGATGGATCTCCCATCCGATGGCGGTCCGCTCGCCGGAAGCATCGAGGACGCGTGCTCCGATGCCCCAATCCCGCTCAGGCCGCGCCGCGGCGACCCGCTCTCGACGGTAGTAGTTCACCGCCAGGAAGTCGGGAGCCGCGAGCGCATCGACCGCCGCCAGGTCGATGCCCTCGAGCAGCCCGAGACCCTCGTACTAGGTTACGAGGTCGGCGGGATACCCGCGCCCGAACGTCGGCTCCAGGAACCAGCGGTGCATCGCCCCGTCGTAACGAACGACCGCGGCCAGATCCTCCGCGCTGTGGCTGGCGGGCAGGAGGTCGGCCACGTCGTGCCCGATGCCGATGCTGGCGGCCGGCCGAATGGCCCGGATTGCCGCGGTCGCCGAGGCATGCGCGAGGTGAGCATGGTGCGCGGCACGAAGCGCTCCGGCCCAGCCCCGACGTCCCGGCGCGTGCTCCCCGGTGCCGTATCCCATGAATGCGAACGTCCTCGGCTCGTTGAGGGTCATCCAGGCGCCGACCCGGTCACCGAGGCGGTGGGCGACGATGCCCGTGTACTCGGCAAAACGCTCCACGACCTCGGGCTGGAGCCAGCCGCCACGATCCTCGATCTGCTGCGGCAGATCCCAGTGGTAGAGCGTCACCCAGGGCTCGATTCCGCGCTCGAGCAGGCCGTCGACCAGGCGGTCGTAGAAGTCGAGGCCGGCAGCGTTTGTTGGTCCAGACCCGCCAGGTTGGATCCGCGGCCACGAGATTCTGAACCGGTACGCACGCAGCCCGATGTGGGCCATGAGGTCGAGGTCTGCCCGCCAGCGATGGTAGTGGTCACAGGCGGTATCGCCGGTGTCCCCGTTCTGCGTCCGGCCGGGCGCGTGGCTGAAGGTGTCCCAGATGCTCGGACCGCGACCGTCGACGGCGGCGGCGCCCTCGACCTGGTACGCGGCGGTCGCCGCACCCCACGCGAAGTCTGCCGGGAACCGTTGGGCCAATGCGACCGGGTCGCCGAGCGTGTCGGGCGGGACTTGAATGGATGTCATGTCGGCGTCAGCGCTGGGACGCCCTCCTGCGCGTCATCGGGGCATCCCACGCGGCCGACGGCGCGGTCCGAAGGGTCTCGCCGGGAGGCATCTCTGACAGGACGGCGATGTGTCTCTGGGTCGTTGCCGGATCGCTGCAGCAGGTGAACCACAGGTGGACGACATCCAGCGGGGCGTCGGGAGGCGGCAGGATGTTCTCGCCGGCCGTCTCCGGAACGGCGGTGCCCGGAGTGGAGTGATCCACCCAGACGCCGTCCTCGAAGTAACCGAGTCCGAAGCTCATGGGCCTGAACCTGCGAAGCGTGAGAGTCCGTCGATGCATTGCCCCTTCCTCTCCTCGGTGCGACACGTGTCGTGGTGCGGGTGGTGGGTGGCCTAGCCGCGCGAATCGTCACCTCCCGCGTCGGCGACGCTCGATTCGCGCACCACGAGCTGCGTGTCGAGAATCACGCGGCGCGGGGGTCCGCCGAGGGATCGGATCTCCCGGATGAGCAGCCGGGTCATCTCGCGGCCCATCTCCTCGATCGGCTGTCGAACGCTCGACAGCGGTGGCTGCGTCGTCGTCGTCAGGGGGGAGTCGTCGAACCCGACGATCGCCACGTCGTCGGGTATGGCTCGGCCGGCGGCGCGCAGCGCCGCCATCGCGCCGACGGCCATGAGGTCCGACGCGACGAACACCGCATCGAGATCTGGCGCACGCTCCAACAGCCGTGCCATGGCATCGCGGCCGCCATCGAGGGTGAAGTCGGCCGTCTCGACGAGCTGCGGGTCGGATGCATGCTCGGCCAGGGCCAGCCGCTCGTGATATCCGGCAAGGCGGTCGGCGCCGGGCGCCATGTCCTGCGGACCGGCGATCGTCGCCACCCGCTGCCGTCCGCGCTCGAGGAGGTGCTGGACGGCGGAGCTGGCGCCGCCGCGGTTGTCGACGTCGACGTACGGGATCCCGGAGCCGCGGGGTCGACCCCCGACGACGACAGGCACGCGGTCGTGTTGCAGCGCCCCCGGCAGGGGGTCCGATCCGTGGAGCGACACGAGCAGGACGCCATCCACGTGCCCCGCGGCCAGGTACCGCCCGACCCGTCCCTCGTCGGTACGTCCCTGCGGCATGAGGAGGACGAGCTGCATCGATTCCTCGGCGAGCGCATCGCTGATACCGCGCAGGACTCGCGGGAAGAACGGGTCCCCGAACACCTGGGCGCTCGGCTCGGGGATCACGACCGCGACCGAGTCGCTGCGACGGGTGACCAGGCTCCGCGCGGCGCGGTTCGGCACGTACCCGAGCTCATGGACGGCGGCTTCGACCGCGACCCGGGAGAACTCGCCCACCCGTCGGTCGCCGTTGACGACCCGGGAGACCGTGGCGCGCGACACGTTCGCCAGGCTGGCCACCTGCTCGAGCGTCACCCCGACCGCACGGCGGGCGTGCACGGTCACCATTGTGAGAGCGCTCTCACGATCATCGGTCGGCGCCGACCATCCCCCCGTTGCGAGGCGGTGCTACCATCGGGCTCCCGCCGCTTTCCATCCGCCGCCAACGGTGCTGCCTCCAGATGCCCGACGAACCCGCCATTCACGCCCGCGCTCTGACTCGCGTGTACAAGGCCAAGCCCGAGCCGGTGACCGCCCTCGGAGGCGTCGATCTCGACGTCCAGCCGGGCGAGTACTTCGGGCTGCTCGGGCCGAACGGCGCCGGCAAGACGACGCTCATCAAGATCCTCACCACCCTCCTGCTTCCCACCAGTGGCACCGCGAAGGTGGCCGGGTTCGATGTCGTGAGCGAGACGGCCAAGATCCGTCGCGTCATCAACATGGTCTCCGGAGGCGAGCAGTCCGGCTACGGCCTGCTCACGTCGCGCGAGCAGCTGTGGATGTTCAGCCAGTTCTACGGGCTGCCGAACCGCGAGGGGTGGCGCCGGGTCGACGAGCTGATCGAGATCACCGGCCTCACCGAGCAGCGAGACCAGAAGGTCCGCACGCTCTCCACCGGCCAACGCCAGAAGCTCAACTTCGCGCGCGGCATGCTGAATGACCCGTGGGTCCTGTTCCTGGACGAGCCCACGCTCGGCCTCGATGTGGCGGCGGCGCGTGACCTGCGCGATCACACGCTGGCCTGGAAGGCGGCGGCGCCGGCACGAACGGTCCTGCTGACGACGCACTACATGGTCGAGGCCGAGCAGCTCTGCGACCGCATCGCCATCGTCGACCGCGGCATGATCCTGGCGCTCGGAACGCCGGAGGAGCTGCGCCGTCGCGTGCAGGCGGAGTCGATCTTCCGGATCGAGCTGGACCGGCTGCCGCAGAACGGCGGGATCGCGGCCATCGGTGACCTCCCTGGCGTCCTCTCGGCCGTCCGTGCCGACGAGGACGTGGCCGATGCGGCGGGCTCCGACCGCGTGGCGCTCAAGGTGGCGCTCGCCGACGACTCGGCACTGACCAGCGTGGTGACCGCGGTCGCGGCGCGCGGCTCGAACCTCGTCGGCCTCGCCAAGTCGGAGCCGTCGCTGGAGGACGTGTTCGTCGAGCTCGTCGGCCGTGGCTTCGGCGACGAGGACGGATCGTCGAAGGAGCCTGCGTCGTGACGGCGTACCGCGCGGCACCTGCGACGAACGCACGGGAGGCGGCCGAGTGGTCGACCGGCAGGGTCATCCGGACGAACCTGCGCGCCGTCGTCGGCCGCGCCTACCCGCGCGTCATCGGCCTCACGCGGGAGCCGTCGTGGCTCTTCTTCGAGATCTTCCTGCCATTCCTGGCGGTGAGCGCATTCGTGTTCGTGTACAGGGCGCTCGAGGCCCCAGAGGAGTACATCGGTTTCGTCGTGCTCGGCGGGGCACTGACCGCCTTCTGGCTCAACGTGGTGTGGATGATGGCGGCCCAGTTCTACTGGGAGAAGGACCAGGGCAACCTGGAGCTGTACTTCACCGCGCCGATGCACCTGATGAGCATCCTGGCCGGCATGGCGATCGGCGGCCTGGTGATGACCAGCTCGCGAGCGCTGGCGGTCATCGGCATCGGCTCCCTCCTGTACGGCGTGACGTATGACATCGAGCAGCCGCTCCTCCTGGCCGGCGTCTTTCTCCTGACGATGATCCCGCTCTACGGCATGGGGATGCTCTTCGCGTCCCTCTTCCTCCTCTGGGGCCGTGAGGCCTACCACCTGGCAGAGCTGCTCCAGGAGCCGATCTACTTCCTGGGCGGGGTCAACTTCCCGCTGCGAGCCATCGGGGCCGTGGCCGGCGTGGTGATCGCGACGCTCCCGCTCGGCGTCGGGCTCGACGCGTTGCGCCAGCTCGCCTTCTCCGGCAGCGGCGTCCAGGGTGTCCTGCCGGTCGACACCGAGGTCCTGATCCTCGCCCTAATGGGCGTCATCTTTCTCGTGGCCGCCCGGCTGGCCCTCCGCTACCTCGAGCACCTCGCCCGCCGCGAGGGTCGCCTGACCCTGCGATGGCAGTGACCGACCGCACGGTCGCTGTGCGCGGCCTCACCCTGGCAGACGCGTGGCGCAGCTTCCGGACTGCCATCGGGCTCGGGTGGGCGATCGAGGCGAACTGGTCGGACCCGTTCCTGTTCGCGGTCTACACGTTGGCCAAGCCGCTCGCCGCGGCGGGGATTCTCATCGTCATGTTCCAGGTCATCACGCAGGGCCAGAACCCGGAGTTCCTTCAGTTCCTGATCGTCGGCAGCGCCCTCTGGAACGTCGTGTTCGGCGTCATGGCCGGCCTCGTACAGTCGATCCTCGAGGACCGGGAGCGCTACCGGATGCTGAAATACATCGTCGTCACTCCCGCCTCGCTGTTCCCGTTCCTGCTGGGCCGATCGCTGGCGCGCGTGGTCGTCTCTTTCGTGGCCGTGGCGCTCACGCTGCTCGTGGGAGTCGTCTTCCTGGGCGTCGAACTGCGGCCGAACTTCGTCATCCTGGTGCCTGCGACGATCGTCGGTGTCCTGGCCGTCATCGGTCTCGGCATCTTCATGGCCGGCTGGTGCCTCCAGCTGCGGCAGGAGGCGTGGCACTACCCCGAGGCGATCGCCGGCGCGCTCTACCTCGTCTCGGGCGCGATCTTCCCGATCGACGTCCTCCCGGGCATCCTTCACCCGATGGCGTATGCCTCGCCCACGACCTGGTGGCTCGAGGCGTCGCGCCGCGGCCTGATGGGCCACGGGTCGCCGGGCGTGATCGGCGGGCTGCCGGATGCCCTGGTCATGCTCTTCCTGGTCGCGAGCACGGCGATCACCATCCCTCTGGCGCTCGCCGCCTTCGGCTGGTTCATGCGCCGCGCCCGCCAGGCCGGCGTGCTGGACATGGTGACGGGGAGCTAGAACCAGCCTCCAGGACCGATGCGACCCGCCGCACGAGTCAACTCGGCCGGCGGCGACGGGTCAGCGCACGTATTCCTCGTAGTCCGTCGCGACGAACGTGTTCTCGCACTGCCGGCGCCGCTCCGGGACGCAGGACGCGGCCGTCGGGTCGGAGAAGCTGCCGACGAAGACGAGCTGCTGGCCGCGCAGGTTTGGACCGCCGGGTTGCGCGCGCGAGGGAAAGGCACGTCCCTGCTCTGCGGCCAGCCGCACCCCGTCGCGGAGCAGCTCTTCCTGGGTCACGTCCTCTGGCGGCTGCTCGGGAAGCAGGATTCGCAGCGGACAGTCGCGCTGGAGCCAGGCGACCGAAGGATCCGCCCCGCCGGAATCGCCAGCGCAGTCCGCGTCGAGCTCCGCGTACCAGCCCGTGACGTGGAGCTCGTCGCTCCCCCACCGGTCCGCGGGCGGGCCGCCGGCCAGGACCTCGTCGACGGTCAGCGGGTCGACCTTCGGCCGCGTGCCGCCCGACGAGCCCACCACCAGCAGGAACAGCACCAAGGCGCCGAGCGCCACCACGGCCAGGACGCCGAGCCGCACCTCGCGCGTCACGCGCCCACCCCCGCCCATCGGTCTCGGAGCAATCCGATCCCCCGCCGCCAGAGCTCAACACGGGCCGGGTCATTGAGCCAGGTCGATGCACCCGACGGGTGCGGCAGGCACAGGACCGATGCACCCGGCGCGGCCTCCCAGGCCAGCTCCCTCCCGACCAGCTCATCGAGCCGCGCGTTCGGGCCGAAGGCGAACCGATGCGCGAATCCGCCAACGAGGAGGACGAGCCGGGGGTGAACGAGCCGCAGCTCCTCGCGCAGGAACGGGCTCCAACGCGCGATCTCGTCGCGCGACGGCGGCCGGTCCACCGACGACCCGGACGCGCGGCCCGGATAGCACTTTCCGACGCTCGTCACGTACCAGCGATCCCGGAAGTCGTCGACGCCGATGCCGGCCGCGGCGAGCCACCCGACGAGCCGCTTCCCCGCGTCCCACGCGAACGGCAGGCCGGTCTCGATCTCGCGCCAGCCGGGCGCCTGGCCGACGAGCATGGCGCGCTCCGTGCCGTCGCCGGAGAGGACGGGCGGCGACCCGTCATCACAGGACGGCATCGTGTCCTGGAGCGCGCGCAGCGGCGTGCCGGGGGGAGCGCGCCGCGGAGCCGGCGTCGGCCAGTCGCCGGCGTACCGCAACCGTTTGGGTGATGCGGTCGCGAGGTCGATCACCCGGTCGGGCGGAGCGCCTCGGCGGCCCGCAGGTCGTCGGCGATGGCAAGCCGCAGCATGCGGCGCACGCCGTCGTGCGATGGGCCTGCCCCTTCGAGGGCATCGGTCAGGGCGTCCCGCGCGGCGTACAGGCGGTCGACCGGGTCAGCCGACAGCTCGGGGGCTCCGCCGCCCAGCTCGCGCACGAACGCGATGTCCTGGCGCTCGATCGCGTCGAGCAGATCGGCGGCCGAGGATGGGTCGCTCGCATCGAGCACGGACGCCAGCTCCTCGCGCGCCAGCTCGAGCCAGCGCAGCCAGGTCGCGAACTCGCTGTCGCTCGGCGGCAGCTCGTCCAGCGTGAACGCGGCCCGGCGACGCGTGCCGTCCAGTTCGCTCGCGGCTGCGCGCTCGACCTCGTACCAGTTGTCGCCAACGAAGTCGGCCTGCGACTCACCGCCGGCCCGGAGCCACGCAGTGAACCGGCCGACGCGTCGCGGCATCGAACCCGCCGCCTCGTCGTCGGTTGCGGCGAAGACGGCACAGCCCGGAAGCTCGGCGGCGTAGGCGCCGACCAGCCCTCGGCCGTCGACGTCCGTCTCGATGAAGATCGCATGCGGCATGGTGCCTGCCATCAGGCCGATCCTTCTTCCGGCAGCACGGCATCCCGCTCACCGCAGGGCTGCGGTACTCGGTGACTTGTCTCGCGGTCCGCGAGCAGGATCGCCACGGCGCAGCCTAGGGGCGACGACGACGCGGTGGTCGCCGACGCGACCCGGCCGCGATCACGTTCGGGCGCGTCTGCACGCTGAACACGTTCGATGGCTCACGCCCTCGCCGGCCATCGCCGTCCCCGTTCGCGGCGTCCTCCGCCGCCGCGGCGTACACCTCGGCCGGAATGCTGCCGGGAGCCGCCGCGAGCTCCTCCCGGAGGCGACGGAGCTGGAGGATCTCGTCGCGCAGTGCAGCGGCACGCTCGAACTCGAGGTTGCGGGCTGCCTCCTTCATCTGCGCCTCGAGCCGCCCGGTCATCGCGGCCAGCTCCTCCGGCTCCTTCCCGGCCACCTGGAGCTCTGCCCGCTCCTCGGCGACGCGCCGCAGGCTCTCGTGGATGTCGCGGATCTCCTTGATGATCGTCTCGGGCGTGATGCCGTGCTCGGTGTTGTAGGCGACCTGCTTCTCCCGCCGCCGGTCCGTCTCGTCCATCGCGGCGCGCATCGAGTCGGTCACGCGGTCCGCGTACATGAGGACCCGGCCGCCGATGTTGCGCGCCGCGCGCCCGACCACCTGGATGAGCGAGCCACCCGAGCGCAGGAATCCCTCCTTGTCGGCGTCGAGGATCGCGACCAGCGTCACCTCGGGCAGGTCGAGGCCCTCCCGCAGCAGGTTGATGCCGACGAGCACGTCGTACACGCCCAGGCGCAGGTCGCGCAGGATCTCGATCCGTTCGTGTGTGTCGACCTCGGAGTGCAGCCACTGGACCTTGATGCCCAGCTCGGCCAGGTAGTCGGCAAGGTCCTCGGCCATCTTCTTGGTGAGGGTCGTGACCAGTACGCGCTCGCCGCGCTCGACCGTGGCGCGAATCTCGGCCAGCAGGTCATCGATCTGGCCGGCCGTGGGGCGCACGGTGATCGTCGGGTCCACGACGCCGGTTGGCCGGATGAACTGCTCGGCCACCCGCTCAGCACGCTCTCGCTCATACGGGCCCGGCGTGGCCGACATGTAGACGACCTGGCTCATGTGGTCCTCGAATTCCTCGAAGGTCAGCGGCCGGTTGTCGAGCGCCGAGGGGAGGCGGAACCCGAAGTCGACGAGGATCTCCTTGCGGGTCCGGTCGTTCTTGTACATGCCATGGACCTGCGGGATCGTGATGTGGCTCTCGTCGACGACCAGGAGGAAGTCGGTCGGGAAGTAGTCGATCAGCGTCCACGGCCGTGAGCCCGCCTCGCGACCCGCGAGGTGGCGCGAGTAATTCTCGATCCCGGAGCAGAAGCCGACCTCGCGCATCATCTCGAGGTCGAACACGGTGCGCTGTCGCAGCCGTGCCGCCTCGAGGTCTCGTCCCTGGTCGTTGAGCCAGGCGACGCGTTCCTCCATCTCGGCCTCGATCTTCTCGGCGGCGGCGAGCAGCTTGTCGCGCGGCGTCACGTAGTGCGAGGCCGGGTACAGGTTGACCTCGGTTCGTTCGGCGAGGACCTCGCCCGTCAGGTCGTCGATCTCGACGATCCGCTCGACCTCGTCGCCAAAGAAGTCGACCCGCACGACGTACTGGCCGTGCGGGGGCTGAACCTCGAGGACGTCGCCGCGCACCCGGAACTTCGCGCGGCCCAGGGCCGCGTCGTTGCGCTGGTACTGGAGGTCGACCAGGTGGCGCAGGATCCCGTCGCGGCGGTAGTGACCGCCGCGCTTGAGCTGGATGACGGTCGCCCCGTAGTCGACGGGCGCCCCGAGGCCATAGATGGCTGAGACCGACGCGACGATCACGACGTCCCGGCGCTCGAAGAGCGCGCGCGTGGCGTTGTGGCGCAACCGGTCGATCTCGTCGTTGCGGGACGAGTCCTTCTCGATGTACGTATCGGTCCGGGGCAGGTAGGCCTCCGGCTGGAAGTAGTCGTAGTAGCTCACGAAGTACTCCACCGCGTTGTCGGGGAAGAACTCCTTGAACTCCTGGTAGAGCTGCGCGGCGAGCGTCTTGTTGTGCGCCATGATCAGGGTCGGCTTCTGGACGGCCTCGATCACGCGGGCCGCGGTGAAGGTCTTCCCGGTTCCGGTGGCACCCAGCAGCACCTGGTGCTTGAGACCGGCGCCGATGCCGTCGACGAGCGACGCGATCGCCGTCGGCTGATCACCGGTCGGCTCGAACGGGGCGTGGACCTTCAGGTCGGGCATGGGCCACCGATTCTAGCGGGCCTCCATCGGTCCCATGCAAAGCGCCCCCAACGGCCTATATCGGTACCAGTGGCCCCTTCATAGGATCGATGTGCTGCCCTGCCCTGTCCACCATGAAATGAGCCCGTTGATCACGACACAGAGATTGCCCTCCGCCCACGGCCCTGCACCGATACCGGCGACGCCGGTCGTCGGTGCGCCCGGCCGCGAGCCCGAGTGGGGCCAGGCGATGGTCGAGTTCGCCGCCGTCATCCTTCCGCTGGTCTTCATCCTGGCCGGCATCATCCAGTTCGGGTTCATCTTCGCCGCGTACGTGGGTGTCAGCAACTCGGCTCGTGAGGCGGGACGGGCCGGGACGATCTACGAGTACGACGCGAACCAGGGCCAGGGCCAGAACGACCTCATGCGCTGCCAGGCCATCCTGGCCGCAGCCCAGCAGTCGCTCGACGTCGGCGTTCCCGGACAGTTCTCCGGGACCTGCGCTGCCGTGACCGGTGGCGGCGACCTCGCCATCGCGTATCCCGACTCCGGCACGTGCACGGGCTCGTCGCGAACGGGGTGCCAGCTGCGCGTGACCCTCACCTACCGGCAGCCGATCCTCGTCCCCCTGGTCGGCACGCTCCTCAGCTCCGACGGGAGCAATTCGATCGCGCTCCGCGCCAACGTGACCATGGTGCTCAACTGATGTCCCGCAGCGAGCCCGGCCAGGTCGTCGTCATCGTTGCCCTCTCGCTCGTGGTACTGCTGGGCGCATCCGCGTTCGCCATCGATCTGGGACGCCGCGCCGCAGAGGAACGGTTTCTCCAGAATGCTGCCGACGCGGCGGCGCTGGCGGCCTGCAATGCCCTCACCGACGGCGCGACGGATTCGGCCGCGCTCCAGAAGGCGCGGGGGGTCGCGGGCATCAACCTCGCCGGCTCGCCGGCGGGCTCGGCGGCGGCCATCGCGGGGAGTGGCGCCGAGACGTACCTGGCCGGATATTCCGGGAATCCGTACCAGATGACGAACGGCGCGCTCATTGCCGATGACAGCGTGTTCGTGGCTATTGACTCCAACATCGACACCACCGTCGGTCGCATCCTCGGCCGCCAGTCCCTTCCGGCCCTCGGTCGCGCCCGATGCTCGCTCGAGGCCGATCCGATGTTGCCGTTCGTCGTCCGCCGGTATCAGAACCCGCCCGGCCCTGGGA
>JACCWY010000326.1 GCA_013697395.1 Chloroflexota bacterium
GAGCGGTAGTGCCGCGAAACGAGGTACTGGCGGATCGCATCGCCCGGATACGTGCGGAGCAGGTCGCGCACGAGGACCAGGTTTCCGAGTGATTTGCTCATCTTGTCGCCGCCGTACCGGAGCATCCCGGCGTGGGTCCAGTGGGCAACCCAGGGCCGCTCGCAGCCGGCGCCCTCTGCCTGCGCGAGCTCGGACTCGTGGTGCGGGAAGAGCAGGTCGCCGCCGCCGCCGTGGATCTCGAACCTGGTGCCGAGGTACGCCACCGCCATGGCGGAGCACTCGATGTGCCAGCCCGGGCGGCCCGGACCCCAGGGCGACTGCCACGTTGGCTCGTCCGGCAGGGAGCGCTGCCAGAGCACGAAGTCGAGCGAATCGCGCTTGCCGGGCATGTCCGGCACGTTGCCGCGCTCGTTGGCCAGCGGGAGCATCTCCTCACGGGGCAGCTTCGAGAGCTCGCCGTACCGCGGGTCCGCCGCGACGCTGAAGTAGACGTTCCCCTCGGCGGGGTAGGCGAGCCCGTTGGCGACCAGCCTCTCGATCATGGCAACCATCTGCGGGACGTGTTCGGTCGCACGCGGGAAGTGGTCGGGCGGGAGCCAGTTGAGGGCGGCCATCTCGGTCAGGAAGGCCGCGACCCATCGGT
Organism: Chloroflexota bacterium; assembly: GCA_013697395.1. GTDB lineage: Bacteria > Chloroflexota > Limnocylindria > QHBO01 > QHBO01 > JACDBZ01. Next base: position 644 of record JACCWY010000326.1, read on the forward strand.
TCCCGAGAGCCAGGTAGTCCTCGCCGGTCTGGCGCGCCTTTCCGAGCATGTCGTCGTCGACGTCGGTCAGGTTCTGGACGTAGACCACGTCATGACCGAGGTATTCGAGGTATCGGTGCAGCACGTCGAAGCTGACGTACGTGAAGGCATGGCCGAGGTGACCGGTGTCGTACGGCGTGACGCCGCACACGTAGAGCCCGACGGGCCCGTCACCGATGGGCACGAATGGCTGCAGCCCGCCGCGGCGAGCGTCGTGGAGGCGCAGGGTCACGCTGGGAATTCTAAAGCGGCGGCGGATTCACCGCGGTATGCCGGGCACGGGCGTTAGAATCCGTGGACGATCGACGGGGGTCAGACGGGGGGTCAGCAGCCGATCACCACCGTATCGGAGCCGAGCATGGAAGTCCTCCGCTGGTTGCTCTTCTTCGCGATTGCGATGTTCCTGATGGTCGCAGGCATCTTCTTCGTCATGGGCCGTCCGTTGCCGGTGCCGCGGTTCTAGGAGCTCACCACAGGTCTGGTTTCGTGCTCATCAGGAAGCCGATCAGGCCGATCGCGGCCGCCATCCCGTAGGCCACATAGCGCTGTTGTCGCGCTCGCCGGCGCCATGCATCGTCGTCCGTTCCCAGACCGATCATGCGCCGGAGATTCGGACGGCTGACGAATGCCGCCACCACGAGGTTGACCGCGTAGATGGCCAGCGCGACCAGCAGCCACGGCTGGGTCAGGAGCTGGGGGCCCAGGACCCAGAGCATGGCGGCTCCGGTGAGCGCCAGGCCGCCCGCGATGATCATGGTGCCCGTGCCCTGCATCGCCATCAACGCGCGGGTCGCGGGATCCGGAGATCCTCTCCCTCGCCGAAGGACGAAGGGAAGCACCACGCTCGGCAGCAGCAGCGCGACGGCTAGCAGGATGTGGACGGCGAGCAGGATCGGGAACCAGGTCATCGGTCCACCGATCCTAGTGCAGTGTCAGCCCTTCAGCGGCCCTTCGTCATTTCCGAGCGGACGCCAAGGCGGCGGAGAACGGTGGGGATGTTGACGGCCCAGCCGACGCCGAGTGGCCGATCGGTGAAGATCTTCGGCGAATGGGGATTCCAGTACGCCTGGCGGAGCTTCTCGAGGGAAGGCATCCGGAAGTCATACGGGACGACGCCGAGGAGCTTGCCGTGCCAGGTCCGCTGCTCCGGCGGCTTGCGCAGCTCGGTGTAGATGGCACCCGCGAAAGCCCCGATGACGGCCATCCGCATCAGCCAGATCAGGTCCTCGACCTCGCTGCGGGCGGTGTCGGCACGTCGCGAGAGATCGGTGCGAACGTTGTCGATCATGAATCCTCCTCGGCTGATGCGTCCCGCAAGCGGTGTGCCGTCAACCCAGCGGCCCCGTAGACTCTAGCGCCAGGACCGATGCCGACCAACAGCCTCCCCTTCATCGATCGCGATGCGATGCGCCGGACCGTTTCGACTGCCGACCTGCTCGACGCGGTCGAGGCCGCCTATCGCGACGTGTCCGCCGGCCGGGACCGCTCGCCCATGCGCTCGCACCTCGGGCTGGCCGACGGCACGCTGCTCCTCATGCCGGGCCTCCGCGAGGGCGCAGCCGGAGCCAGCGTCAAGCTGGTCACCGTCATGCCGGGGAACGCCGCGCGAGGCCTGCCCACCATCCATGCCGTGGTCGTCTGGTTCGACGCACAGACCGGCCGGCCGATCGCGATCCTCGACGGTGCCGAGCTCACCGCCATGCGGACCGGGGCGGCGTCCGGCGTCGGCACCCGGCTCCTGGCCCGGACCGATGCCGAGACGCTCGCCGTCATCGGGGCCGGCGCACAGGCCGAATGGCAGGTCCGGGCAGTGCTCGCCGCCCGGACGATCCGCCGTGTGTCCGTCTACGCACGTGATTCCGAACGCCGAGCAGCGTTTGCCAGTCGCATGGCCGACGAGACCGGCATCACCGTCGAACCCTCCGCCGATGCGGAGACAGCCATCCGCGACGCCGACATCGTGTGCTGTGCCACGACCTCGTCGGAGCCGGTGTTCGACGCGGCGTGGGTGCGACCGGGGACGCACGTCAACGGGATCGGGGCGTACCGCCTCGGCATGGTGGAGCTCCCGCCGGAGCTCTTCGCGCGGGCCGGCCCGGTGGCGATCGACTCCCACGCGGCCTCGATGGCGGAGGCCGGCGACGTGGTCGCCGCAATCACGCTGGGCTTCGTGGCGGAGGACGACCTGGTCGAGCTCGGAACGATCGACCGCGCCTGGGCCGCCAGGCGCGATCCGGATGCGATCACGATCTTCAAGTCGGTCGGCCTGGCGATCCAGGACGTGGCGGCGGCCGGGCTCGTCACCGCGGGAATGACCGCACAGGCCTAGCCGCCCGGCCCGTGCCCGCGGGGAAGTGTCGCCGCCGCGCGGTCCACGACGAGCCGCGCGATCAGGAGC
>JACCWY010000361.1 GCA_013697395.1 Chloroflexota bacterium
CGCAGACCGATCGCGGCATCGCAGCCATCAGCCGGGCCGACGCGCTCGAGGGGTTCCTCGAGCCGCTGCGGCGACGCTTCGCCGGAGCCGAGCCGGTGCCGGCCGATCTCGATACCGCCTGGCTCGACGCTGCGCTCGACGGTGGTCCATTGCCCGCCGTCGACCTCGGCGGCCTGCCGCACTTCGACGTCCGAGTCTACGAAGCCGTGCGATCGGTGCCGCCCGGTAAGACGGTCACCTACGGCGAGATCGCAGCGCTCATCGGCTCACCGGGGGCCGCGCGGGCTGTCGGCGGGGCGATGTCGCGCTGCCCGCTATTCCCGGCCGTGCCCTGCCACCGCGTCGTCCGGGCGTCGGACGGCTGGTCGGGCTGGGGCGGCGACGATCGGCTGAAGCGGCGACTGTTGCGCGCGGAGTCCGCCAAAATCAGGTGACCGCCGCGTTATGAGGCATCGCGGCGGCGTCGCTCCGGCGTTGAGCCGTGTTTCCCGGCAGATTCAGGTCACAGCCGCGGTGTGAGCCGTCGTGGCGTCCGTTGAGGCCCTCATGCGGCTGCTGTCTGAATCTGACGGCGCACCGAGCTGATTGGACGGTTACCGCGGCTGTTGCCTGAATCTGACGAGACTCCGCGGTCCGCGGCGTGAGGAACCCTCCACGGCTTACTTCTTCGCCTTGTCCGCCTCGGCAGCCTCATCGGCGGTCGGGACAGTGCCCCCGGCGGCCTGGGTCATGCTGATGAGCGACTCGCTGTTGCCGTGGAAGACCTCGTCGATGAGGCCGTAGGCCTTCGCCTCCTCGGGGCTCATGAAGTAGTCGCGGTCCGAGTCGGTCTTGACCTTCTCGGTCGTCTGGCCGGTGTGCTCGGCAAGGATCTCGAGCAGGCGAGTCACCAGGTGCAGGTTCTCGCGCATCTGAATCTCGACGTCCGGCGTATTGCCACGGAAGCCCGACGAGCCCTGGTGGATCATGATCCGGCTGTTCGGCAGCGCGTAGCGCTTGCCGGTCGCTCCCGCCGCCAGGAGGACGGCGCCCATCGAGGCGGCCTGGCCGATGCAGATCGTGCTGACCGGGGCCCGCAGGTACTGCATGGTGTCGTAGATGGCGAGGCCGCTCGTCACCACCCCGCCCGGCGAGTTGATGTAGAGCTGAATGTCCTTCTCCGGGTCCTCGCTCTCGAGGAACAGCAGCTGGGCGATGATCAGGTTGGCGACGTTGTCCTCGACCGCGTCACCCAGGAAGATGATTCGGTCCTTGAGGAGGCGGCTGTAGATGTCGAACGCGCGCTCGCCGCGGGCGCTCGACTCGATGACCATCGGGACGAGCATCGGTTATTCGGGCTCCTTGGCTGGCTCGGTGGCGTCGGTGGGTGCTGGCGTCTCCGCGGCCCCATCGGCTCCGACGGCGCGGTCGATGAGGGTGTCGACCAGTGTACGGTTGCGGATCGTCATGCGCAGGTAGCTGTGCCCGCGTCGTGAGGTGAGGTACTCGCGCAGCTTGGCGTCGTCGTCGTAGCGGGCCAGCTGCTGGGCGATCTCCGCCTCGATCTGCTCGTCGGTGGCGTCGATCCCCTCCTTCTCGGCGATGGCCGATAGCACGAGCAAGGTCTTGACGCGGCGGGTGGCCGGCTCGCGCAGCTCGTTCGTCAGCTCCTCGGGCGACTGCTTCGCCAGCGCCAGGTACTGGTCCATCCCGATCCGCTGCTGGGCGAGCCGCGTCCGCAGCTCGTCACGCATGATCTCGACCTCGTTGGCGACCATCACCTCTGGCAGCTCGACGCTGGCATTCGTGCTGGCGAAGTCGATGATCCGGTCGCCGAACGAGTGGCGCGCATCGGCCTCCGCACGCTTCGTCAGCGCGTCGCGGATCTCGGCGCGCAGCTCGTCGAGCGTTTCCACGTCCCCGACGCTCGCTGCGAACTCGTCGGTGAGGTCCGGCAGCAGCTTCTCGCGCAGGTCGAGCAGCTCCACCTCGAAGTGCGCCTCCTTGCCCCGCAGATCCTCGACGCGATAGTCGTCGGGGAAGGTGGTGTCGAAGCCCTTGGTGCCGCCGATGTCGAGCCCGACGAGGTGATCCTCCCAGCCGGCGACCATGCGGTTCTCGCCGATGACGAGCGGCATCCGATCCGCAGACCCGCCCTCGAACGGGTCGCCGTCGATGCTGCCGACGAACTTGACACTGGCGATGTCGCCCTCCTGCGCGCCACGCCCGTCGACCGGGCGGAGCGTGGCCTGCTGGTCGCGAAGCTCGCCGATGACCTGCGCCACCTGCTCGTCGGTGACCTCGGGGGTCTCCAGGCGGAACGGGTAGTCGGCATACGCGCCCAGCTCGACGTCGGGCCGCACCGGCACCGTGGCGGTGAAGGTGACCGCCTGGCCCTCGGCCACCGTCGCCGGATCGATGTCGACCTCGGGCTGGTCGATCGGGACGACGTTCGACTGGTCCAGCGCACGGTCGTAGGACTGGCTGACGAGGTGGTCGATCGCCTCGGCAACGACCGACCCACGGCCGACGAACCGGTCGATCACGTGGCGCGGCGCCTTGCCCGGCCGGAAGCCGGGCACGCGGGTCCGCTCCGCGACGTGCCGGTAGGCAGTCGCGAAGTGCTGATCGACCTCGGCGGGCGGGACCTCGATCTCGAGGACCATCTTCGACCCCGCCTCGGGTCGCGTCGAAACGGTGACCAAATCGGCTCCTGCGGTTACGGCGAGCGGCGTGGTGGGCGAGGCGAGATTCGAACTCGCACGTCTTGCGACACCGGCTCCTAAGGCCGGCGCGTCTGCCGTTCCGCCACTCGCCCGGATCGGTTCTGGATCGTCTGCCGGCAGTTCGGCGCTGAGTCTACCAATGGACCGATGCGAGCGCGTCGCGGCACGGCCGCGTTGGTCCGCCGCCGCTGAGCGGCGCCAACCGGGCCGCAGGGTGTCAGTGCCCGGCGACCGGACCGTTCCGGTTGAGATTCCGCCGCTCATCGGCGACCTTCGCGCCCAGACTGTCCTGGGAGGGTACCGTCGGAGAGGCTGGTCGGCTTGGCGCCGCTCAGCAGCGGTTTCGAGCCGGTTCAGTCAGCCCACGCGGTCGCGGCGCGAGCTCATGCCGGAATAGTCCTCGGCCGCTGCGGCCTGCGCCCGCTCGCCGGAAGAGCGCGTGACGTCGTCCTTCGCGTGCCTCGCGTCCGGCTGCGCGGCGCCGCCGACCGTGCCGGCTGCGTCGAGCGGCGCGATCCCGGACGGTGGCTCGCCCGACAGGAATCGCTCGACGACCTTGCGTGCCAGGGCGGCCGTGACGATGGCCGCGCCGGCCTCGAACGCCGTCCAGGCGGCGCGTCCCGGGCCGGGCGGGCCCTCGGCAATCTGCTTCGCCAGCTTCTTGTTGATCTTGCCGTGCTTCTTCGGATTGTGCCGCCAGCGCACGAGCTCCTCCGAGAGGGTCTGGCGGGCCTCGGCGGCACGCGGTCCGACGGCGCCGGCCATGTGGTCGACCCAGGACTGCATCGGCTTCGGCAGCGCGTCGTACGCCTTCTCCGGCTCGGAACGGAAGATCCGCCGGCGCAGCACCTTCGCGACACGGACCGGCCCACCGGCCACCAGGAAGAGCGCGCCGGCACCGAGGCCGACGACGAGTGCCGGATTCTCCCGGAATCGCTTCTTCAGGTCCAGCGCGTCGCGCAGCTGATCGGACGTGCGCTCCAGCTCCGTGCGCTGGCGGTCGATGGCTAGCCGCGTCTCAGCAAGCGGTTCTTCGCCCACTCGACATCCTCCTTGACCGCAGCGATCGTCTCTTCCGGGGTGAATTTCGTGCTCGTGACCTTCTTGATTCCGCGCCATGCCAGGAGCCCGGCGACGGCCGCCATGAGGACGAGCAGGATGAGCGCCACCCACCACAGGCCGAGGACGACGAGGACCGCCATCACGAACCCGATGAGCGCGATGAAGAACAGCAGCCCCAGCGCCGCCGCGATGGCGAGCTGCAGGACTCCGCCCTTGAGCTGACCGAGGTTGCGCGCCATCTCCTGCCGGCCGCGCTGGACTTCCAGCTTTGCCAGCGTGACACCGCCGGACACGAGACGCTTCACGAGCGTGAACGCGTTCTCGCGACGGCGCGAGGTGTCGCCTGTGGTCATTGCACCTCCGTGGACGGGTGGGGCCGAACGGGCGCCGGGCAGGCCGACACACGACGCACGATTCTAGCAACGAGCACATCGGGTGCCACCGCGCGCATTCGGAAGGTCCGCTATCCTTCGCCGCCGTGAGCAAGCGACGACGCACGTCCGGCATCCAGCGCCGCGAGCGCGCCAGCAGCGAGGCACTCAACCGTCGCATCGATGCCGGCGCCGCGGCCGGCGGCGCCTCCCTTCCCGATTGGCGCCTTCTCGCCATCGGCGGCGTGCTGCTGGTCGGCGTGATCCTGATCGCGTTGGTCGTCGTCATGGGTAGCACGCCCGATCCGAACGCCGGCACCCAGCAGCCCAACGACGGCGGTGGCCACGTGGACGATGGCATGACCTGCCGGGCCGCGCAGGCGCCGTGCGGCGCCGATCCGTACTCCTCGCTGCCGGCGACGTCGGGTCCGCACTGGGGTACGCCGGCCGCCTGGGGCGCGTACTCGACCCCACAGAACGAGTCGCAGCTGCTCCACAACCTGGAGCACGGTGGCATCGTCATCTGGTACGACCCCAAGGCGCTGACCGAGGCCCAGGTCGACGAGCTCGCCTCGTACGTCGACGGCCAGGTCGCGACGGGCATTGGTGGGCGGTTCAAGTTCATCCTCAGCCCGTGGAGCGGCGACGAGGAACTGGGCGGCGTCATCGCGCTCACGGCGTGGCGCCACCTGCTGGTCCTCGACACCTTCGACATGGATGCCGTGCGTGGATTTGCCGACGCCAACTACGTGCGTTACGCGCCTGAGCCGAACGGCGGTCCGGCACCCGCATAGCGCGGTTGACCCATCACGGCGCCTGCGGCATCATCTCGAGGGGCGCCTAGCTCAACGGCAGAGCAAGTGACTCTTAAGTCTCTGGACGCAAACGCTGTGCTGCGAGCGTGGGATACCGAGCGAAACGTGCTCAGTTATACGCTCGATCCAGAGGCACGGAAACAGCC
>JACCWY010000281.1 GCA_013697395.1 Chloroflexota bacterium
CGAGGCGGAGGACGCCGTCCAGGAAGCCCTCGTGCGAGCCTGGCGCGGCCTCGATCGCTTCGAGGGCCGCGCGGCTCTCCGCTCGTGGCTGTACCGCATCGCCACCAACGTCTGCATCAGCATGCTCGGCGCGAGCCAGCGAAGGGCCCGACCCATGGACCTGGCGCCCGTCTCGACGGCCGACTCGCCGCTCCCCGCCGCGCTGCCGGAGGCCACCTGGATCGAGCCGATCGCCGACGCCCGCGTCATGCCCGCCGGTGGTGATCCCGCCGAGGTGGCAGTCGCCCGAGAGTCGGTCCGCCTGGCATTCGTGGCCGCGCTGCAGCACCTGCCGCCTCGCCAGCGGGCCGTGCTCATCCTGCGGGACGTCCTGCGCTGGAAGGCGGACGAAGTTGCGGAGCTGCTCGGGACGACGGTGGCATCGGTCAACAGCGCGCTCCAGCGCGCTCGCTCGACGCTGGCGAGCACGAAGGTCGAGGCCGGCGGGCCTTCGGAGCCGATGGACGACGCGCACCAGGCGCTCCTGGCGCGCTACGTCGATGCCTTCGAGCGCTACGACATGGACTCCCTCACCGCCCTGCTCCGGGAGGACGCCACGTGGAACATGCCGCCATACGACCTCTGGCTGCAGACGCATCGTGACATCCGTGACTGGTGCCTGGGGCCGGGCATCGGCTGCAAGGGCTCCCGCCTCGTCCCGACCATGGCGAACGGCTCGCCGGCGTTCGGCCAGTACAAGCCGAGCGCTCAGCCGGGCATCTGGGAGCCGTGGTCGCTCCAGGTGCTGGAGCTGTCAGGCGGGCGGATCAGCGGGATCACCTTCTTCCTCGACACCGCTCGCTTCTTCCCTGCCTTCGGCCTGCCGCCGCGCCTCGAAGCCTGATCCTCCGGGCGCGCACCTGACCACCTCGCGCAGGCCGGCCAGGCCCAGCAGCCCTCGGAGCGCGGGCGACGCGTCGTCCAACCGAACCTCGCAGCCGAGGCGCCGTACGGTCAGCTGGATCCTGGCCAGGGCACCGATGGTGCCGAGGTCCGGATCGGTCACCCGGCCCACGTCGCATACGACCACGTCGGCGTCGGCCTCCTGCAGCGCGGCACGGACGCGCTCGCAGAGAGCGACGACGTCGTCGAGGGTGATGCGCTCGCCGATGACGAGTCGGATCGGGCTCGTTCGCAACCGGGGTGCTGGCGGGGGGACGCGGGCGGCGGCCAGGGCAGGCTCCTTTCGTGGTGGCCTCCCCATACAGACCGGCGAGACGGCGCAAACTCATCGCCGCCGGGTGCCCTGCCCGAGACCGATGAATTTTCGACCTGCCTGCGGTCTACCCTTCTGAACGCACCTGAAGGAGCATGCGAATGACGATTTCGGCCTCTTCGACTGACATCCCGATCGCGAAGCTGCGTGACGCGCTCACCGGCCGCATCATCACGCCGGACGACGCCGAGTACGACGTGGCGCGAACGATTGTGTACGGCGGGATTGATCCCCGACCGCCGGTCATCGTGCGACCGGCCGACGCCAGGGACGTCGCCGCCGTCGTCTCGCTGGCGCGCGAAACGGGCGTGGAGCTCGCGGTGCGCAGCGGCGGCCACAGTGGCGCCGCCCACTGCACCACGGATCGCGGCATCGTGCTCGACCTGCGCGACATGAAGGCGCTCGACATCGACGTGCAGGGACGAACCGCCTGGGCGGAGACCGGCCTCACCGCCGGCGAGGTCACGACGGCGGCCGCGGCGCACGGCCTGGCCGTCGGCTTCGGCGACACCGGATCCGTCGGGATCGGCGGGATCACGCTCGGCGGTGGCGTCGGCTATCTTGCCCGCAAGTACGGGCTGACGGTCGACGACCTGCTGGCCGCCGAGATCGTGACGGCGGACGGCGAGATCCTCCAGGTCGACGCCGACACCCATCCCGAGCTGTTCTGGGCGATTCGGGGCGGCGGCGGCAACTTCGGGGTCGCCACACGGTTCCAATACCGGCTGCACGAGCTCGACGGCGTCGTCGGCGGCATGCTCGTCCTGCCGGCCACGGCGGAGACGGTCGCCGGCTTCATCGCCGCCGCCGAGGCCGCGCCGGAGGAGCTGTCGACCATCGCCAACGTGATGCCAGCGCCGCCGATGCCCTTCCTGCCCGAGGAGGTCCACGGCCAGCTCGTGATCCTCGGCATGCTCGTCTACGCCGGCGATGCCGAGGCCGGTGAGCGAGCGATCGCTCCCTTCCGAGCCCTCGCCACCCCGCTGGCCGACATGGTCAAGCCGATGCCCTACCCCGAGATCTACCCACCCGACGACGAGGAGGAGTACCACCCGACGGCGGTGGCCCTGACCATGTTCGTCGACCGGATCGGCCACGAGGTCGCGACGACGATCATGGAGCACCTCCAGGCGTCCGACGCCGCCATGCGCGTCGCGCAGCTGCGCGTGCTGGGCGGGGCGATGGCTCGCGTGCCCGTGGATGCCACCGCGTTCGCGCACCGCAGGAGCCGCATCATGGTCAACGTCGCGGCCTTCTACGAGGGCGACGACGACAGACCGATCAAGCAGGCGTGGGTCGATGGGCTCGCGGCTGCGCTGCTGCAGGACGACAGGGGCGCGTACGTCAACTTCCTCGGCGACGAGGGCGAGGCGAGGATCCGCGACGCCTATCCAGGCGCGACATGGGCCCGCCTGGCGCAGACCAAGCGTCGCTACGACCCGACCAACCTGTTCCGTCTCAACCAGAACGTCCCGCCGGCGCGCGACGGCTGAGATGACGCCCGAAAGGACCGACATGCGATTCCGCACCACCATCCTGCAGGGCGACAAGACCGCCACCGGCATCCGCGTCCCCGACGAGATCGTGGAAGCGCTCGGCTCCGGCAGGCGTCCCGCCGTCACCGTGACGATCAACGGGTTCACATACCGAAGCACCATCGCCGTCCTGGGCGGCGCCTACATGGTCGGCGTCAGCGCGGAGAATCGTGCGGGCGCCGGGGTTGCCGGCGGGGACGAGGTCGACGTCGACATCGAGCTCGACACGGCGCCACGCGAGGTATCCGTGCCGGATGACTTCGCCGCGGCCCTGGACGCCTCGCCGAGGGCGCGCGCCACGTTCGACGGGCTGTCCTACAGCAACAAATCGTGGCACGTGCTCCAGGTCACCGGAGCCAAGACCGACGAGACGCGGCAGCGCCGAATCACCAAGTCGGTCAACATGCTCGAGCAGGGCCACGCTCGCTAGGTCGCCCAGCGGGCCCTATCGGCGCAGGCTGATGCCTCCGTCGCCGAGCAGGAACGCTGCGGCGAACGCGGCCAGGCCCAGCGTGACGAGGTTGAGCGTGCCGAGCGCGATGCCGAAGGCGGCGAGCAGGAACAGGATCACGGCGACGAGGAGCAGGATCGTTCGGGGCGTCAGGCTCACGGAAACCTCCCTCAGTTGCGGCTGCCGATCGGGATCGACCAGCATGGCGCGTGGGGCGGACGGTACACCCCTGACGGTCGACCATCGGCCCCTCCGGTGCGAGGCCCGCCGCGCACCTGAGGACGCGTCCGCAGAGTTTCGGCGAGGCCGGTAGAGTGCGTCGCATGCCGACGGAAGCGAGAACGGTCCAGCGGACCTACCTGGCGCTGACGCTGCTGACGACGCTGGCGGCGTCGTTCATCTGGGGCATCAACACCCTCTTCCTGCTCGACGCCGGCCTCAGCAACACCGAGGCCTTCGCCGCCAACGCGTTCTTCACCGTCGGCCAGGTGATCTTCGAGGTCCCCACCGGCGTCGTGGCCGATACCCGCGGCCGGCGCTTCTCGTTCATGCTCGGCGCGGGCACCTTCCTGCTCTCCACCCTGCTCTACCTGCTGATGTGGAACGTGAATGCGCCCTTCTTGGGTTGGGCGCTGGCCTCGATCCTCCTGGGTCTCGGCTTCACATTTTTCTCGGGAGCCACCGAGGCGTGGCTGGTCGACGCGCTCAAGGCGACCGGCTTCACCGGCAACCTCGAATCGGTCTTCGGCCGGGCGCAGGTCGTCGGCGGGGTGGCGATGCTGACCGGATCGGTCCTCGGAGGCGTCGTCGCGCAGCTCACGGATCTCGGCGTGCCCTACATCGTGCGAGCCGCGATGCTGGGGGTCACGCTGGGGATCGCGTGGTGGTTCATGCACGACCTGGGCTTCACACCCGAGCGCGGGGTGAGCCCGACGACCGCGGTCCGCAACGTCGTGAACGGCGCCGTCGACGGCGGCCTGCGCAACCCGCCCGTCCGCTGGCTGATGCTGGCCGCACCGTTCACCGTCGGCGTCGGCTTCTATGCCTTCTATGCGCTCCAGCCGTACCTGCTCGAGCTGTGGGGCGATCCGAACGCCTACAGCATCGCCGGCCTGGCCGCCGCTATCATCGCCGGGGCGCAGATCCTCGGCGGGCTCCTGGTCCCGGTGGCGCGTCGCCTCTTCACCCGCCGCACCCACGCCCTGATCCTGGGCGGCGTCCTCAACGTGATCCTGGTCGCGCTCCTGGGCTGGGTGCCGAGCTTCTGGCTCGCCATCATCCTGCTCGCGAGCTGGGCCATGGTCTTCGCCATCGAGGCACCGATGCGCCAGGCCTTCATCAACGGCCTCATCCCCTCGGAGCAGCGCGCCACGGTTCTCTCCTTCGATTCCCTCATGGGGTCAGCCGGCGGCGTCCTGGCCCAGCCGGCCCTCGGCCGCACCGCCGACCTGTTCGGCTACCCGGCCTCCTACGTCGCCGCCGCGGCCATCCAGGCGGTGGCCGTTCCGTTCGCCGTGCTCGCGCGCCGCGAGAACGCCTCCTCCGACCCGATCACCCCGGATGCGGCAGATGAGGAGGAAGCGGCGGCCGAAGAGCTCAGCGCATAGCACCGCTCGGACGGGCACGACGAATGCTGCGTTGGATCGTTGTCGCGGCGGTGGGCACGCTGGCGCTCACCGGCTGCGCAGCGGCCTCGATTCCGGAGACTCGCTCATGAACGACGCGCTCAACGTCACCAGCTCCGCGTTCGCCGAGGGCGAAGGCATCCCGAGCCGTTTCACATGCGATGGCGACGACGTCTCGCCGCCACTGGCATGGTCAGGCTCACCGGAGGGCACGGCCGCGTACGCCCTGATCGTCGACGACCCGGATGCGCGCGGCTGGATCCACTGGCTGGCGTCCGACATCCCTGCAGATCAGCCGGGGCTCGACGAGGGCGCCTCGGGCAGCTCCGCCGGTGCTGAGGGACGCAACGACTTCGGCCGGACGGGCCATGGCGGTCCGTGCCCGCCCTCGGGGACGCATCGGTACGCGTTCGAGGTCTTCGCCCTCTCGGAGCCCCTCGGCCTTGCCCCTGGATTCTCGGCCGACGAGCTTCGCGCCGCGCTGGAGGGCAAGGTGCTCGCTTCCGGGCGGCTGACCGGGACCTATCAGCGAGGGGGCTGACCGCGATTGTGCCACCCTGGTTGGCCCTGTGACGGACGAATCGTCGTGATTGCTCGCCGATTGGTCGCCGATTGGTCGCTCGCCCGTCAATGCGCCACCCACGTTGGCGAATCGTCGGAGAATCCAGGGTCCACGACCGTTCCCCCGCCAGAGGGCCAACCCGGTTGGCACCCGTCGCTCGCGAGCGGCCATACCTGACGCGGATTGTCGGGAATGCCCCATACGCTCGACGTCAGATTCATTGGAGGAGCCGATGGCCACCAAGGTCCAGGTCGTGTTCGATTGTGCCGATCCCGCGCGCGTCGCCGCATTCTGGGAGCGGGCGCTCCACTACATCAGCCCCGATCCCCCGCCGCCACACGCGAGCTGGGAGGAGTGGGCGAAAGCGGAGGGCATTCCCGAGGAGCACTGGAACGACGCCAGCGCCGTGGAAGACCCCGATGGCGAGGGCCCGCGGCTCTTCTTCCAGAAGGTCCCGGAGGGCAAGGTCGCCAAGAACCGCATGCACCTGGATCTCAACGTGAGCGGCGGTTCCTCGGTCCGAGGAGCGGCGCGAACGCGTGAACGCCGAGGTCGCGCGCCTCAAGGAGCTCGGCGCGACCGATGAGCGCGGCGCCATCGAGAAGCAGGGCGAGTACTGGGTTCGCATGAACGACCCCGAGGGCAACGAGTTCTGCGTCCAGTAGCGCCCGCGGATCAGCTCGGGCTGGGGCGCAGATCGGCGCCATCGGCAGCCACCAGTGCGGTGGCGCCCGGCCGCTCTCCGATCCTCCCCGCTGGCAGCAGGACGAGCACGACGAGGGCGGCGAGCAGGGCCGTCACGATGCCGACGACGAAGGTCGCGCCGGTGGCGATCGAGAAGGCCGCGTGGATGCCCTCCACGATGGCGGGAATCATCGGCTCGACCACGGGGCGGAACTGCTCCGGCACATCGGCGAGGATCGCCGCTCCGAGGTCGCCCACGCCGGCGAGGTCGTTCAGGGCCGCCCCCTCGCCCGAGGTGAGCTGACCGGCGAACTGCTCGGGGACGCCGGCCTCGGTGAGCTGGCGCGGAATCTCCTCCAGCAGGACCGACCCGAAGATCGTGCCCGCGATGGCGAGGCCGACGGTGCCGCCGACCTGCTGGAACAGCGTCACGGCCGAAGTGCCGGTGCCGAGCGATCGCACGGGGACGGCGTTCTGCACCACGAGCGTGAACACCGCGAGTGACGGCCCGATCCCCAGTCCGGCGACGGCCATCCAGAGCCAGACGAGCGGGCCGGGCGTGTCGGCCCGGATGTTCGTCAGCAGGAACAGGCCGAAGGCCAGGAGCACGAGCGCGCCGGTGATCAGGGCCTTGTAGCGGCCCGTGCGAGACACCAGCTGCCCGGCGGCGATGGCCGAGATGATCAGCCCGCCGAGCAGCGGCAGGATCTGATAGCCGGACTCGGTGGCGGAGGTGCCGGCGACGACCTGGTACCAGCGCGGCAGGAACGCGATCGTCGTGAAGAAGCCCATCGTCGCCAGGAACATGGCGATCACGCTGGCCCTGAAGGCCCGGATCCGGAAGAGGCCCAGCGGCAGGATCGGCTCCTTTGCCCGGGACTCGACCCAGACGAAGACGGCCGCCAGCAGGAGACCCACCGCGATCAGCCCGCCGACGTCGGGATCGATCCATTCGCCGAACTGCTTGTTGGTGAGGCCGATCAGGATCGGCACGAGGGCCGCGACGAACACGACGGCACCGACGTAATCGATGTGCCGGTCGACATCAGACGCGATGCGCACCGGCAGGGTGCGCCAGATGATGAACAGCACGACGGCACCGAGCGGGAGGTTGACGAGGAAGACCCAGTTCCACCCGAAGTTATCCGTGATGAGCCCACCGATCGCCGGTCCGATGAGCGAGCTGAGCCCGAAGATGGCCCCGAAGAAGCCCTGGTACTTGCCGCGCTCCGACGGCGCGAAGATGTCGCCGATGATGGCGAGCGCGACCGGGAAGAGCGCTCCGGCCCCGAGCCCCTGCACGCCTCGGAACAGGAGGAACTGCCACATCTCGCCGCTGATGGCGCACAGCAGCGAGCCGAGAAGGAAGATGGCGACGCCGATCACGAAGATCGGCCGGCGGCCGAAGATGTCTGACAGCTTCCCGTAGATCGGGCCGCTCACGGTGGCCGTCAGCAGGTAGGCCGTGAAGGCCCAGATGTAGACGTCGTTGCCCCGGAGCTCGGTCACGATGGTCGGCAGCGCGGTGCCGACGATCGTCTGGTCCAGCGCGGCGAGGAGGATGCCCAGCAGCACCGCCCCGAGGATCTCCAGGCGGACGCGATGGGGCAGCTCGATTGGCGGGCGGTCGTGGTCCTGGTCTGGCGCGTCCGCGTGCGCAGCGGTAGTCATCTTGGTGGGGGTCCCCGGTCGTGGCTCGGGTAGAGGCTCATCCCCCCGCCGAACAGTCTACGGAACTTCCGATCCGGGCGCCCTGACCTCGTCAGGCAGGCTCGCGACGGAAGGCCACGACCGAGACGCCGACCACGACGACGGCCCCTGCTACCAGCGCAAGCAGGGCGACCGGTGGCCCTCCGCTCGCTCCCGACGGGCCGCTGCCCAGCGCGACTGCCGGAGGCACCCAGTCGTCCGGAATCGTCCCCGCCATCCCGCTGCCATCCGGCCATTGCACGCACACCATGCGCCCCACCGGCATGTCCGGCGGCAATCCCGGCCCGCCGGGCGGGCCCCCCATGGCGACCGGACCGGCGGTGACCCAGATCATGCCGACCTTGTTCGCATCGGGTCCACCCGCGAAGTCCCCGAGCCCGATGGCGGCCAGCGTGCTCTCACCCGCGAACGCGTACTCGCCGGTCTGGCACTCCGGGAAAGGCAGCGCCTCGCCCGGGGCGACACCGGGGGCGACACCGCCACCGCCCACCGCGGGCCCGCTCTGCGGCAGGATCAGGCTGCACCCTGCGGCCAGGAGCATGAGGGTGGCGAGCAGCAGGACGGAGAGGGGTCGCACGCGTCCATTCTCGCCGGGCTGTCCAGACCGATGCGCCGCTCGCGACCCGCGAGGTGTCACGACCAGCCGCTACCCTTTCGGTATGGGGAGGAGCGTCCATTGCAGCTGATCGACGGCCAGCCCGTGTTCGCTGCGACCGACCTCGTCGGCTACCTGGCATGCGAGCACCTCACCGCGCTCGAACGGGCCGCGCTGGCCGGGCTGGTGGAGCGTCCCGAGCGCGAGGACCGAGAGCTGGATGTGATCCGCAGGCGTGGATTCGAGCACGAGGCGCGCTACCTGGCGGAGCTGCGCACCGGCGGAGGCAGCGTCGCGACGATCGAGCGGACGGACGACGAGGAGCAGGGCGAACGCATTCGCAGGCAGGCCGCGGACACGATCGCCGCGATGCAGTCCGGCGCGGACGTGATCTTCCAGGCCACCTTCTTCGATGGCCACTGGCTCGGCTACGCGGACTTCCTGCTCCGGGTCGAGTCGCCGGAACGACCATCGGTCTGGGGCCCGTATCACTACGAGGTGGCCGACACGAAGCTGGCCCGTCACGTCAAGGCCGGCGCCGTGCTCCAGATCTGCAGTTACGTCGAGCAGCTGACGGAGATCCAGGGAGTGCAGCCGGAGCACATGAAGGTCGTCCTCGGCGGCAGTGCCCGCGAGACGGCGACACTCCGCGTCGACGACTACATGGCCTACTACCGCGCGGCCAAGCAACGCTTCACCGAGACCGTCCTGGGGACGGACGTCGCGCCGGCTCCCGCGGCAGCCTACCCGCCACGAGCCACCTATCCCGAGCCGGTCGAGCACTGCGGCGTGTGCCGATGGACCGAGGTGTGCGCGCTTCGACGCCGCCAGGACGACCACCTCTCGCTGGTGGCCGGGGTCACCGCGCGGCAACGAAAGGCGCTCGTGGCGCGCGAGCTCGACACGGTGGTGCGGCTGGCCGCGGCCCCGATCCCATTCGATCCCCCGCTGGACGGGACCAGTGCCGCGACCATCGAGCGCGTGCGTGAACAGGCTCGCATCCAGGTGGAGGGCCGCGGGCTGAAGAAGCCGATCCACGAGCTGCTGCTGCCGAAGGTCGGCGAGCCGATCGAGGCCGAGCGCGGGCTGGCCACCCTGCCCCAGCCGCACCCGGCGGACCTGTTCCTGGACCTGGAGGGCGACCCATACGCGCTCGAGGACGGGGTTGATTACCTCTTCGGCGTCATGGCCATGGACGGCGGGTTCCGTGCCTTCTGGTCGTTCGACCCGGATCGACCCGACGAGGTGACGTTGGCCGGGGAGAAGCGGGCCTTCGAGCAGCTGATGGACTTCCTCACCGCGCATCTCGAGCGACACCCGGAGATGCACGTCTACCACTACGCGCCGTACGAGCCGACTGCCCTGAAGCGCCTGATGGGACGCCACGGAACGCGAGAGGAGCAGGTCGATCGGCTGCTGCGGGGCGGTGTGCTCGTCGACCTGTTCAGGGCGGTACGCCAGAGCCTGCGCGCGTCGGTCGAGAGCTACAGCATCAAGAAGATCGAGGCGCTGTACGACTTCACCCGGCAAGAGGGACTGCGCGATGCCGGCTCGAGCATCGTCGAGTTCGAGGAGTGGCTCCAGCTGGGCGACCGCGACCGGCCCGCGACCACCATCCTGGCGTCGATCGAGACCTACAACCGCGATGACGTCCTGAGCACGCTCCGCCTGCGCGACTGGCTCGAGATCCAGCGCCACCGCCTGGCCGAGACAACCGGGCAGGAGGTTCCGCGACCGGCCGCCCGCTCGCCTGACGCGCCGGAGCAGCTTCGGGAGGCCGATGCGCGCGTGCACGAGATCGCCGCCCGCCTGACCGACGGGGTCCCAGACGATCCTGACGAGCGCAGCCCGGAGCAGCGCGCGACGTGGCTGCTGGCGCAGCTCCTGTCGTGGCATCGGCGCGAGGCCAAGGTGGCGTTCTGGGACTTCTTCAACCGGCTGGGAATGGACGTTGCGGAGCTGGCCGCCGACAAGCAGGCGCTCGGACCGCTCGAGGGGGTGGGACCCATCGGTGAGCCGTGGAAGCCATCGGCCAGGGCAAGGTTCGCGCGCCAGACGTGGCGCTATCGCTACTCGGCCCAGGACTACGACATCGGCCCACGCTCCGACCTGCACGACCCCGTGCTCTACCGCCGGCAGCCCGACGCGAAGTGGAGCGCCTGGAAGGTTCGGGCGGACGTGCTGGCCATCGACGACATCCATTCGACCGTCGACCTTGCCTGGCCGGCAGGCGGGGATCCGCCCCATCCGGAGGCATTGGTGC
>JACCWY010000284.1 GCA_013697395.1 Chloroflexota bacterium
ATGTCGGGGTGATGCTGCTGCGCGAGGCGCCGGAAGGCGCGCTTGATCTCGGCGTCGTCCGCGCCACGCGGAACACCCAGGACGTCGTAATAGTCGCGCTTCACGGCCATGGCGTGCTGGATCATACCAATTGGCACTCATTCTGGGCGAGTGCCAGCCTGTGGAGATCTCGGGCAGTTGTCCACCGGCGGGCACGTCGCTGCACACGCCCTCGCGGCGGCGCCTATTCCTGCCAGCTTCCGTCAGGAACCAGCGGCTACGATCGGCGCGATGACCCCGCTTCAGATCTCGGCCGATCACGCCCGGCGCTTCCTGGCGACCCGGCACCTCCTCGCTCCAGCGCGCTCCCTGATGGCGAAGCCCGAATCCGTGCTGGAGGTGGTCGAGCGCCTGGGCCTGCTCCAGTTCGACCCGCTCGATGTGCCTGGCGCGCGCAATCACGACCTCGTCCTTCACGCCCGGATCAACGGCTACCGGCGCGAGTGGTGCGAGCAATGGCTCTACGGCGAGGACCGGCGACTGATCGAGCTCTACAACAAGAGCCTCAACCTGCTGCCGATGCACGAGCTGCCGCACTACCGCATCACGTGGCACCGCAACAGGCCTGGGCTCGACGACGGGATCCTGAAGGAGCAGTCGGCGGTGGCCAAGGCCGTGCTGAAGCGCCTCAGGACCGATGGGCCGCTGTCGACTGCTGCCTTCAGCGAGCACGGGCATGCCGTCGATTGGTGGTGGGCCCCGACTCGGGCCAGCCGGGCGGTGATGGAGGCGTTGTTCGTGTCCGGGCGGATCGGAATCGCACGGCGGGAGGGCAATCGCCGCTACTACGACCTCATCGAGCGCCTCGTCCCGGCGGAGCTGCTCAAGCTCAAGGAGCCGGAGGAGGTCGCCTTGACCCACCGCCTCCTGAGCCGATTCCGCGCAACCGGATTGACGAAGGCGGTCGGCACGCAGGGCGAGGTCATGTACAGCGCCGGGTCAGGACCCGAGCGCATCCGACGCACCGCGCAACTGGTCGAGGACGGGGAGCTGCTGCCGATTGAGGTCGACGGCCTCAAGGGCATCCGCTACATGATCGCGTCGGAGGAGCCGATCTTCGAGGCCTCCGCGGACCCATCTTCGCTTCCTGTCCCGGACGTCAGCTTCCTCGCGCCGCTCGATCCGCTCGTCTGGGACCGGCGCCAGCTCCGCGACCTGTGGGACTTCGACTACCTGTGGGAGGTCTACGTCCCGCAGGCGAAGCGCAAATGGGGCTACTACGTCCTGCCGATCCTGTTCGGTCCAGACTTCGTCGGCCGCATCGAGCCGCGTCTCGACCGCAAGGCGAAGACGCTGAACATTCTCGGCATCTGGTTCCAGGACGGCTTCGACCCGAAGGACGACCCTCGTTTCATCCACGCCCTGCGTGACGCGATCGAGGCGTATCGGTCCTTCGTCGGGGCCGAGAGGGTGACGTGGCCGCGTACGAGGGTCGCTCGCGACATCGCCGGAGCGCTAGGTCGCTTCGCGGCGGCGTAGGAACTGCCGGACCTCCAGCGGAAAGATCGCGAGGGTCGCCACGACCAGGAAGCCCTCCAGCAGCGTCCACCAGAACGGATCGATGCTGATGACCTCGGTCGGCGGATCGCCGCTGATGACGAGGTATGCCACGAGCGCGACCTGCGAGACGTTACAGGTGACCACGAGCCAGAGCGGTGGCAGTCGTCGATCGCTGCCTTCCAGCCTCCACGTCACCATCGCCCGAGGGTGAAGCTGATGAGCATCAGCGCGACGAACAGCTGCCCGACGTCCAGACGCGTCACGACGAGATCGTACGACCGCGGCGCAACAGGTCGCGATGACCGTGCTCAGTCTGCGAAGTCGACGATGAGCGGCGCGTGGTCGGATGGGATGCCCGGGTAGGTTGAGGGCTTGCGGGCATCGCGATCGCGCTCGGCAGCTACGGCGCGGGCCGCCAGCGGCTGCGACAGGTAAACGTGATCGATCCGCATGCCGAAGTTCTTGTGGAAGTGCCCGGCGCGGTAGTCCCACCAGCTGAAGAAGCCGGGCTCGGGATGGAACTGACGCACGATGTCGACCATCCCCCACTCGCGCAGCTTCGCCACCGCCGCCCGCTCGCGGGGCGAGACGTGCGTGGCGCCGTGCACCGCGTTCACATCCCACACGTCGATGTCCTCCGGCGCCACGTTGTAGTCCCCGCACATCGCGAGCTCGGTGGACGGGTCGTTGTCGTTCAGCCAGACCGATAGCCGCGCGAGCCACTCGAGCTTCTCGAGATAGAACTCCGAGTCGACCACCCGTCCGTTCGGGACGTAGATGGTCGCCACGCGCAATGGCCCGCAGGTGGCCGCCAGGAAGCGACCGCCGTCATCGGTCCAGTCATCGGGGGTCGGGATTCCGGCGACGACGTCGCTGATGCCGATGCGCGACGCGATCGCCACGCCGTTCCATCGGCCCGGCCCGTGGTGGACGAGCTCATAGCCGAGCGCGCTGAAGTCCATCAACGGGGCCTGCGCGTCCGACAGCTTCGTCTCCTGGATGCACAGGACGTCGGGCTGGTGGCGCTCTGTCCAGGCCAGCACGCGATCGAGGCGGGCCTTCAATGAGTTGACGTTCCACGTGGCGAGTCGCATCGGTCTGGAGTCTAGCGGTGTGGACTCAGACGGTCAGCGATCACGGAGTCGTCCATGCAGCTGATGCCCGGCATAGCCGACTCGTCAGATTCAGGCCAGGGCCGCAGTATCGACGGCTCGACCGTCGAGACCAGGCGTGCTGCAGGCCGAGCGCCGCAGATCACGCCAAATCTGCGGGCTCAGGCGACTCCTGCGGCCGTCATCTGAATCTGACGAATCGGCGACTCCGGACGCTGGTTAGTGCGGCTGTGATCTGCAGGTGGCGGGAACCGTGACGCCGGAGGCGGGCGGTGAAGGTGACGAGGCCGGACCTCGCGGCCGGCCCCGGGTCAGACCTCCTTGTACTCGCCCTCGACGGTCTCGCCTTCCTCCTCGGACGAGGCAGCCTCGCCGGCTCCATCGGCGCCGGGCGCGGCGCCATCGGCCCCGTTGCCGTCACCGGGCGTCCCCGTGGCCTCGTAGGCCTTGGTGCCGATGCGCTGAAGCACCTCGGCCAGCTGGGCCTTCGTCGAGTCGACCACGCCGGTGTCCTCGCCCTTGAGCGCCTCGCGGACTGCCTCGATGCGGGCGGTGACCTCCGCCTTCTCCTCGTCCGACAGCTTGTCGTCGAGGTCCTTGAGCAGCCGCTCACCCTGGTACACGAGCGCGTCGGCCTCGTTGCGCGACTCCGTCGCGGCGCGTCTGGCGCGGTCCTCCTCGGCGTGCTCGGCAGCGTCGCGGACCATCTGGTCGACGTCCTCCTTGGCGAGCATCGACGAGGCGGTGATCGTCACCTTCTGCTCCTTGTTCGTGGCCTTGTCCTTGGCGGCCACGTTGAGGATGCCGTTGGCGTCGATGTCGAAGGTGACCTCGATCTGGGGCACGCCGCGCGGGGCCGGCGGAATGCCGTCGAGGCGGAATGTCGCCAGCTTCTTGTTGTCGGCCGCCATCTCGCGCTCGCCCTGCAGCACGACGATGTCGACCGACGGCTGGTTGTCCGACGCCGTCGAGAAGATCTGCGTGTGCGATGTGGGGATCGTCGTGTTGCGATTGATCATCTTGGTGGCCACGCCGCCCATCGTCTCGATCCCCAGGCTCAGCGGGGTGACGTCGAGCAGCAGCACGTCCTTGACCTCGCCGCCGAGGACGCCGGCCTGGATTGCGGCGCCCACCGCCACCACCTCGTCGGGGTTGACGCCCTTGTGCGGCTCCTTGCCGTTGAAGAGCTTCTTGACGGCCTCGATGACCGACGGCATGCGCGTCATCCCGCCGACCAGGATCACCTCGTCGATGTCGCCGGGCTTCATGCCCGCGTCGGCCAGCGCCTTTCGGACGGGGTCGGCCGTCTTGGTGATCAGGTCGGCGACCAGGTCCTCGAGCTTCGCCCGGGTCAGGGTCAGGACGAGGTGCTTCGGGCCGGAGGCATCTGCGCTGATGAAGGGCAGGTTGATCTCGCTCGAGGTGGTGCTCGAAAGCTCGATCTTCGCCTTCTCGGCGGCCTCCTTCAGGCGCTGCAGCGCGATCCGGTCCTTGGTGAGGTCGATACCCTCCGACTTCTTGAACTCCTCGGACAGCCAGTCAATGATGCGCTGGTCGAAGTCGTCACCGCCGAGATGGGTGTCGCCGTTCGTCGAGCGGACCTCGAAGACGCCCTCGGAGAGCTCGAGGATCGAGATGTCGAACGTGCCGCCCCCGAGGTCGTAGACGGCGATCTTCTCGTCCTTCGTCTTGTCGAGGCCGTACGCCAGGGCCGATGCGGTGGGCTCATTGACGATCCGCTTCACGTCCAGCCCGGCGATGCGCCCTGCGTCCTTGGTCGCCTGGCGCTGGGTGTCGTCGAAGTAGGCCGGCACGGTGATGACCGCCTCGGTCACCTTCTCGCCGAGATACGCCTCCGCGTCGCTCTTCAGCTTCTGGAGGATCATGGCGCTGATCTCGGGCGGGCTGAAGGTCTTGCCGTTGCCGAGCTTGACGACGACGCCGTCCGACTTCGGATCCTTGATCACGTCGTATGGGACGAGGCCCTTGCTGCGCTGCACCTCGGGGTCGTCGAAGCGACGCCCCATGAAGCGCTTGATGCTGAAGACGGTGTTCTCCGGGTTGGTGATCGCCTGGCGCTTGGCCACCTGGCCCACGAGGCGCTCGCCGCTCTTCGGGAAGCCGACGACCGATGGCGTGGTCCGGCCGCCCTCCGCGTTCGTGATGACCTGTGGCTCGCCGCCCTCCATGACGGCCACGACCGAGTTGGTCGTGCCCAGGTCGATGCCGATGATCTTGCCCATGGGTCGTTCAGTGCTCCTTCGGGTTGTTCGCCACTCGGACGAGGCTCGGCCGGATGACCCGGTCGTGCAGGCGGTATCCGCGCTGCAGCTCGCCGATCACTTGATTGTCGGGATGGTCGGCGGTGTCTTCGTGGACCACCGCCTCGTGCAGGTTCGGGTCGAACGGCTCGCCCACGGCCTCGATCGGGGTGACCCCCTCCGACTCGAGCACGTTGCGCAGCTTGCGCTCGACGAGCTGGACGCCCTCGGCCCACGGGTCATGGGCACGCTCGGCAGGCACCGTCTCGAGCGCCCGATCGAAGTCGTCGAGGACGCCGAGCAGCTTGCCGATGAGGACCGCGTTGGCGAACTGGCCGAGCGTCGATCGCTCCTCGTCGGTCCGTCGCTTGTAGTTCGCGAAGTCGGCCGCCGAACGGTGCCAGTTGTTCCGGTGCTCCGCGGCGCTGCGCTGCGCCTCATCGAGCTCTCGCTCGAGCTGCGAGACACGCTCCGCCAGCTCCAGGCGCGTCGGCGTCTTGATGGCGTCGGCGCGCTCCTCGCCCCGGGTCTTCATGGCTCGCGGTCGCGGGCCGCCGTTGGTTGGTCGATCGGTCATTGGGTCTCGCCGTAGTGGCGGTTGATGAGCTCGTCCATGAGGGACGACAGGTATCGCACGGTCGGGATGGCCCTCGGGTATCGCATCCGGGTCGGTCCCAGCACCCCGAGCAGGCCGAGCGCCCGGTCCGGGGCGCCGTATGGAGCGAACACGAGGCTCACCTCTTGCATCGCGTCGTTCGTGTTCTCGCGGCCGATGATCACGTGCACCCCGCCGCCTCGGGTCAGCACCGGCACCAGCTGCTCCAGGAAGTTGGAGCGCTGGAGGACCTCGAGGATCGGTCGCAGCTTCGATCCCTCCGCGAACTCCGGCTGCTCGAGCACATTGACGATGCCGTCGGTGAAAACCTCCTCGACGA
>JACCWY010000439.1 GCA_013697395.1 Chloroflexota bacterium
CATCGATGCTGTCGTCGCCAACTGCCGGATCGCCATGGACGACGCGCGGCAGATGGCCGGACGGCGTCCGTCGGCGGCCGTCATCGGCATCGCCGGCGAGCTGGTGAAGGGAGCCACCAGCACGACCACGCTCCGCCGCGACGACCCGCGCGCGCCGCTCGGGGAGCCGGAGCTGGAGCGGCTGGTGACCAGGGCCCAGCAGGCGGCCCTGCGCGAGGCGGAGGATCGGATCCGGTGGGAGTCGGGGATGGATCGCCTCGACGTCCGGCTCGTGCATGCGGCCATCGTCGAGATGCAGATCGACGGCTATCCGGTCAGCAATCCCATCGGCTTCACCGGATCCCAGGTCGAGCTGCACCTGTTCAACGCCTTTGCGCCGATGGTGCACCTCGGCGCGCTCCAGTCGGTGGCGAACGCGCTGGAGCTCGACCTGCTCGGCGTCATCGCCGAGCCGTATGCGGTCGCCACCTGCCTGGACCCCGATGAGCTGGGCGATGCCGGCGCGGTCTTCGTTGACATCGGCGGTGGCACGACCGACGTCGCCCTCGTCCGGGGCGGCGGCGTGAGCGGCACGAAGATGCTCGCGCTCGGTGGCCGCGCATTCACCAAGGGCCTCGCGGAGCGCCTGGGTCTCTCGTTCGCCGATGCCGAGGCAGCGAAGCTGTCGGCTGGATCGAACCAGGTCACCGGGGTCGCGGAGGCCCTGCTCGAGGACGCGAGGATCTGGCGCTCGGGCGTCGAGCTCATGGTCGGCGACCTGGCCGCCGGCGAGCTCCTGCCGGGGCGGATCCTGCTGTGCGGCGGGGGCGCCGACCTGCCGCAGGTGCGGGAGGTGCTCGACGAGGAGGGCTGGTGGAGCCGCCTGCCGTTCGCCCGGCGGCCGAAGGTGCGGGCGCTCGGGCCCGACGAGGTGGTTGGCCTGCGCGACGTGACCGGCGCGCTCGGCACTCGCCAGGACGTAACGCCGATGGCTCTCGCGCACCAGGCCCTCATCCTCGACGCCGGCGCGTCGGCCGCCGATCGCGCCATGCGTGGCGCCGTCCGGGAGCTGGAGCTGTGAGCGACGCCCCCGCGCTGGTCTATCTCGAGGCCGATGACGAGGTCATCACCGTCGTGCGGCGCGTCCGCCAGGCAGATGCCAGGCGCGTGGTTCTCGTTGCACCGGGGCGCTCGCGGGCGACGTCGAGCGTCGTCGCGCTGCGGCTGCTGGCGGCCGTCGCCGAGGAGGCGGGCGTCCGCATCGAGGTGGTCGGGGATGCGCTCACCCGCTCCCTTGCCGCGGAGGCCGGCCTCGGCACCTATGCCAGCGTCGATGACGCTCGCAACTCGGTGCTCGCCTCGCCGGGCGAGACCATCTCGCGGCGCGCTTCGATCCACGTCGTTCGTGGCGGCGCGGAGGATGACACGGCGACGGTGCCTGCGGTCGCCGCTGCCTCCCCCGAGCCGATCGACGAGGCCACTCAGCTTCGGCCCGTGCCCGTTGCCGCCCGTCCATCGCCGGCGGCGCGGCGGCCATCGCGGCGTGCCTTCCCGGTGGGCGCCGTGCTGGCGCTGCTCGGCGCCCTAATGCTGGGCATCGGCGTGGCCGGTGCCATCGTGTTGCCGGCGGCGACGATCGTGGTCTCGCCCCTGGGTGAGCCGATCGGCCCGGTCGAGTACGAGATCGAGGTGCCTGACCCCGAGCGCATCGCGGGTACGGTCGAGGGGACCGCCACCGTCACGGCCACCGGGACGTACCCGATCCAGGTCGCCGCCACCGGCACGGTCGTGCTGTTCAACTGGACCTCATCCCCGGTGGCGGTCGCCGCCGGCACCTTCGTTGCCGCCGGCGCGCAGGCGTTTGCCACGCAGGCGGACGTTGTGGTTCCGCGCGGAACCCTGACCAGCGAGGGGACGATCGCGGCGGGGGATATCGCGGTCGGCGTGGCGGCCGCGGCCCTCGGGCCGGACGCCAACGTCCCGGCAGGGGCGATCGACACCGTGGTCGACCAGGGCGTCGATCAGCAGCTGCGTGGATTCCCGGAGAATCCGGAGTCCCGCGTCATGAACCCCGAGGCGACGTCCGGCGGGGTCGACACCACTGGCCCCGAGATCACGCAGGCCGATGTGGAGGCAGCCGTCGCCGCGCTTCGGGCCGATCTCGATGCCCGGCTCGCGGACGCCCTCGGCTCGAGCTCCGGCACGGTCACGGCCGACGCGGACGCGGCGGCGGAACCGGCGATCGAGGGGCTGGACGACCTGGCCGGCACGCGTGATCAGGCCGAGGCGCAGATCGCCGGGACGCTCGCGTACGACCGGCTGTCGGCAGAGCGCACCGAGGTCATCGACCGGGCGGAGGGGCGGCTCGCGGATGATGAGACGGTCCTGCCCGCGGGG
>JACCWY010000440.1 GCA_013697395.1 Chloroflexota bacterium
AGCGACACCTTCTGCGTCCAGGTCGACCTGCCGCTGAAGGGGACCCAGCTGTGAACGTCCGGGTGCTTCTCGCTGACGACCAGATGCTGATTCGCAGCGGCTTTCGGGCGCTGATCGACTCCGCTCCCGACCTAGAGGTGGTCGGAGAAGCGTCCGACGGCGCGGAGGCGGTAGCCCTGGCGCGAGAAACACGCGCGGACGTCGTGGTGATGGACATCCGCATGCCGAACGGCTCCGGGATCGACGCATGCCGCACTATCACGTCGGAGCTGAGCGGCACCCCGGTCATCATGCTCACCAGCTACGCCGATGCCGACGCGCTCTTCGCGGCCATCGACGCGGGCGCATCGGGCTACGTCCTCAAGCGCGTCGGGTCGACCGAGCTGGTCGACGCCGTGCGCACGGTCGCCGCGGGCGGCTCGCTCCTGGATCCGGCCGTCACCCGAAGCGTGCTCGATCGGCTCCGCAACGCGAGCCGGCTCGAGGAGGCCGGGGCATTCGCCGACCTCACCGAGCAGGAGCGGCGGGTTCTGGCGCGCGTGGCCAATGGCGACTCCAACCGGGAGGTGGCCGCGTACATGGGCCTGGCAGAGAAGACGGTCCGGAACTACGTCTCGAGCGTCCTCGCCAAGCTCTCGCTCGACAGCCGCGCCCAGGCCGCCGGCTATGCCATCCGCCATCGGCTGCCCGAGCTCGACGGCGCCGACGACGTGGCGCAATGAACAGATCGACCCGTCCGATCCTCGCGGGGATCCTCGTGCTGGCCGGCGCGACGGCCTGCACCGCCGACCCCGGGCCGACCCCGACGCTCGTCGCCTCGCCGACGACCTCGACGGAGACGGCCACGGCCGCGCCGACGGACAGCGTGCCGTCGTCTCCAACCGCCTCGCCCGAGCCGTCCCTCAGCCTCGACCCGCCGGACGGCAGTGACCCGCGCGTGGTGGCTGCCGCGGCGACGGCGGATGGCGCGACGCTCAGGCTCACGGTGAGCAGTGCGGCGACCGAGCGGATCGACGAGATCGTCCTGCGCTGGCCGGCCGAGCTGGACACGATCGTGCGCCTCGCGCCATTCACGCCCAGCGACGACCGCATCAGCGACGACAGCCCGCCTCTGCAGCAGGAGTGGACCAAGTGGGTCGTGGGGCCAGGCGAGCAGGGAGAGCCGGCCGGAACGATCTCGGTCGGCTGGGGGCCGCTCCTGCCCGGGGCGACGCTGGACATCGTGCTCGTCACCACGCGCCTCGCCGAGGGTCCGGCCGCCTTCGACCTCCAGCTCCTCGCGGGCAACGACCTGCTCAGCTTCGACGGCGGCGCGCCGGCGGAGCTGCGCGTCGAGGTGCCCTGATGACACCCATCCTCCCCGCCTGGACCGAGGTCGATCCCGCGCTCCACGCGCGGCTCGGTGCGGCGATCGACCCGGACCGCAAGGTGCTCACCGCGCTCGAGCGCATCACGCCGCTCAGCGGCAAGCGGATTGCCGACGTCGGCACCGGCATCGGGCACTACCCCATGCTCCTGGCCCGCCGCACCGGACGGACCTACGGCATCGAGTCCGATCCGTCGTTGCTGGCGGAGGCGAAGCGGCGAGCAGTCGATTCGCACCAGCCCAACATCCGTATCGTGGAGGGAGCACCGACAGCACTTCCCCTTCGCGACGGAGCGGTAGACATCGTCCTCACCAGCCTGATCGACCCCGACGACGCGTCGTTGGCGGCTGTCTCCGAGGCGCGACGCGTGCTGCGTCCCGGCGGGCGGCTCATCGTGATCGGCCACTACGGCCGCGACGACGTGGCCGCCCTCCTGGAGCCGGAGGTGGTCGACCACGTGATGGAGTCGACGCAGCGCCGCACCGGCTGGTGGCTGCGTCACGGCTTCAAGATCAAGGTGGTGCACGCGCGCCTGGATCTCGGCGACGCGTCTACGGCCCACGAGCTGCTGCCGCGCCTGTTTGGCGATCGCGGTCGCGCCTTTCTCATGGGCGCGCATCGGCCATCGCTGCGTCTCAACCTGGGCCTGTATCACCAGGCGATCTGACGCGCGGACGTGCCGGCTTGCACTGATCGGTGAGGATGTGGTCCCGACTGTCACTGATCGGTGCGCAATTGCCCTTGCGGATACGAAACGCGCCGGATATCATTCGCGGGTCCGAAGGTCAGGCTCTTCTCCCCCCGGAGCCTGGCCTTCGGCTTGCCCGCCGACATCCCAGTGGCGGCCGATGGCCGTCGCCGCGCCGCACCAGCGCCGGCAGGGCTGGCCCCGCACACGCGGATCTCGGGCTCGACGCGGTGCATAATGATCGCCCGCGCGCACCCTCGCCGTGTCGCCGACGGGCCGAACCAGTCCTGAGGAGGCCACTGCGCCGATGGCAACGATGCCTCGCATGAAGATCACGTACGCCACGCTGTCCGCCGACAACGAGGAGCTCCAGGCATCGTTCGACACGGCGGTTGAGCGCGCACGCGCCGATCTCGGCCGGTCCTACCCCATGATCATCGGGGCCGAGAAGCGAACGGCCGTCGAGACGTTCGAGGACCGCTCCCCGATCGACACCGATCTCGTCGTCGGCCGCTTCCCGGTCGGCTCCCGCGATGACATGCGCGATGCGATCTCCGCGGCGCGCGGCGCCTACCCGGGGTGGCGCGACACTCCATGGCGCGAGCGCCTCGCTATCCTGCGGCGCGCTGCCGACCTCATCAGCGAGCGGCAGTTCGACTATGCGGCGCTCATGGCCCTCGAGGTCGGCAAGAACCGGCTCGAGGCCCTCGGCGACGTCGAGGAGACGGCCGACCTGCTGCGCTACTACGGCGACGAGTTCGAGAAGGCGGACGGCTTCGTCAGGCCGCTCGGCTCCCTCTCGCCCACCGAGCGCACGCGGTCGGTGCTGCGCCCGTACGGGGTCTTCGGCGTCATCAGCCCGTTCAACTTCCCGATGGCGCTCGCCGGCGGCCCCGCCGGCGGCGCGATGATCGCCGGCAACACCGTCGTCCTCAAGCCGAGCTCGGACGCGCCGCTGTTGGGATGGAAGTTCGGCGAGGCGCTGCGCGACGCGGGCCTGCCCGATGGCGTCTTCAACGTCGTCACCGGCCCTGGAGAGACGGTCGGCGCGGAGCTGCAGGAGAACCCGGGCATCGACGGCATGGTCTTCACCGGCTCGTACGAGGTCGGCATGGACCTGTATCGCAGCTTCACGAAGGACTACCCGCGACCGATCATCACGGAGATGGGGGGCAAGAACCCCGCGATCATCACCCGCCATGCCGACCTGGACGAGGCGGCCGAAGGCGTCATGCGCTCCGCATTCGGCTTCGACGGGCAGAAGTGCAGCGCCAACTCACGTGTCTACGTCGAGGGGCCCGTCGCGCGGGAGTTCGTCGACAGGCTCGTCGAGAAGGCGCGGGGCATCGCCGTGGGCGACCCGACGCGCCGCGAGAACTGGATGGGCCCGGTCATCAACCAGCGAGCCCTCGACACGTTCGAGAAGGCGACCGACGAAGCGCGGGCCGACGGCGGCACGATCGAGGTCGGAGGCGAGGTACTGCGCGACGGCGAGGCCGCCCGTGGGTTCTACCCGACGCCCACGGTCGTCACCGGGCTTCCACTGGAGCATCGGCTCTTCAGGGACGAGCTCTTCGTGCCCTTCCTCGTCGTCGGGGAGGTCGACTCGCTCGACCAGGCACTGGCCGAGGCAAACGACTCCGCGTACGGTCTCACGGCGGGCATCTTCAGCCGCGACCCCGCCGAGGTGCAGCGCTTCCTTGACACGATCCAGGCGGGCGTGGTCTACGTGAACCGGCGCGCCGGTGCGACCACCGGCGCCTGGCCGGGCATCCAGAGCTTCGGCGGCTGGAAGGGGTCGGGCTCGTCCGGCAAGAGCGGCCTCGGTCCGTACTACGTCCAGCAGTTCCTCCGGGAGCAGTCGCAGACCGTCGTCAGCGACGAGGCGCCTCCCATCCTGTGAGCCACCCACCAATCAGCGTCGAGGAGGTCCGATGACGGAGCGATTCAACGGATCGGTCGCCGTGGATGACTCGCTCGTCGAGCCGTCGGGCTGGTTCGCGGTCCAGCTGCGATATGCCTACCTGGCGGGCGACCCGGAGCGCTCGACCCTCGTCGAGGATCGAGTGATCCTGGTCGACGGGAGCGACGAGGAGGCCGCGCTCGGCCGCGCGGTCGAGATGGCTCCCCTGTACGAGGACGACTTCGAGGCCGAGGACGGCGAGCCGGGCGCGATCCGATTCGAGGGGATCGTGGCGATCAAGGAGCTCGACGACCCGCCGATGGCAGGCATCGAGGTCTGGCACGAATTCATGTCGCCCGATCCGTCGCAACCCTCGATCGACGGCGAGGGCGAGCCGCTCCCGCCGGTCTATCCGGAGGAGATGGCCTTCCCGCGCGCCCGCGACGACTGACGAGTGAGCTGGCGCACGACGGTCTACGCGGCCGTCCGCCCGCTCCTGTTCGCCGCCGACGCCGAGGCGATCCACGGTGCCACGCTGCGTGCGCTCGCGGTGGCAGCCTACGGGTCGCTCGGACGAAGCCTCTGCTCCCTCGCCTCGGGCCTCTCGGAATCCGATGCGTCACGGGCTCCGGTCGACGTCATGGGCCTGCGC
>JACCWY010000461.1 GCA_013697395.1 Chloroflexota bacterium
CCGTACAGGAGCACGCCCACCGCGGCGGAGATGGCGATTGGCCCCGACAGCGCCTCCGCCGGGATGAGCGTGCGAAGCGGATCCAGCCGCAGCAGCGATGCCGCACCCCAGGCCGACAGCAGCCCGAATGCAACCCAGCGCAGCAGCCCGCGGCGCCGAAGCACGGTGTCGGAGTGCGGCCCTGCGAGCGGGCTGACCGAGGCGGCCACGGCAACCGCCGCCAGGATCAGGCCGACTGGGGTGGCGATCACGAATCCGGCATTCGGCTCCGGTAGGAGCACGCCCGGCGTGGCCAGCGCATGGAGCCCCAGGAAGCCGGCGCTCAGCAGAAACGCGAGCGAGACGAGAACGACCCGGGCATCCGCGTGGCGGCTCGCCGCCTCGTTGGTCACGTACGCGAGCGCGATGCTGACCACGGACGCGCCAAGGACCAGCCAAAAATGGCTCGGATGGTGCTCCCAGGCCACGTCGAGCTCGGGACGGGCGACGAGCAGGCCCAGCCCGAGGAGCGGGACCAGCAGCGCGATGCCGAATGCGATCCATCGACGCTCGACCACGACCGTTGGATTGTCTCACCGCCGCGACGCCCGCCCGTAGGCGCATCGGCCCCGGCGTATACTCGTTGCTCACTCGACCCGGGACGGGCGCACCCGTCCGGCGCCGATCTTCGACCGATGCCGCTCCTGCCTCCAGGGCGGGGCGCGGCCCGAAAGGAGGCGACCGTGACGTCCCAGCCATCCGATCCCGCGAGCGCCCGCGACACGCTGCGCGTGGGCGACCGCTCCTACGGCTACTACCGGCTTGACGCGGCCGGCGCGCCCGACCTCGAGCACCTGCCGTATACCGTCAAGGTGCTGCTCGAGAACATGCTGCGCGGAGCGGCCACCCACCCCGACCTGGTGACCGCCGCCGACGTCCGCGCGCTTGCCTCGTGGGATCCGGCTCGGCCGGCCGAGGCCGAGCTGCCGTTCATGCCGGCCCGCGTCATCCTGCAGGACTTCACCGGCGTGCCGTGCGTCGTCGACCTCGCCGCCATGCGCGACGCGATGGCCGAGCTGGGCGGTGACCCCGCCAGGATCAACCCGCTCGTGCCGGCCGACCTGGTCATCGACCACTCCGTCCAGGTCGACGAGTTCGGTACCGATGCCGCCTTCCTCATCAACGTCGGGCGCGAGTACGAGCGCAACGGCGAGCGCTACGCCCTCCTGCGCTGGGCGCAGCAGGCCTTCGACGACTTCCGCGTCGTGCCGCCCGGGACCGGCATCGTGCACCAGGTCAACCTGGAGTACCTCGCCGACGTCGTGGCCGAGCGCGACGGCGTGCTCGTCCCCGACACGCTGGTGGGCACCGATTCGCACACCACCATGATCAACGGCCTCGGCGTGGTCGGCTGGGGAGTCGGCGGGATCGAGGCCGAGGCTGCGCTGCTGGGCCAGCCGCTGTACCAGCCGATGCCGATCGTGGTCGGCCTCCGCCTCGACGGGGCGCTCCCCTCCGGCGGCACCGCAACCGACCTC
Organism: Chloroflexota bacterium; assembly: GCA_013697395.1. Classification (GTDB taxonomy): domain Bacteria; phylum Chloroflexota; class Limnocylindria; order QHBO01; family QHBO01; genus JACDBZ01. Next base: position 1,518 of record JACCWY010000461.1, read on the forward strand.
GTCCTGTACGTGACCGAGATGCTTCGCCGCCACGGGGTCGTCGGGAAGTTCGTCGAGTTCTACGGTCCCGGGCTGTCGCGCCTTGGCCTGGCCGATCGCGCCACGATCAGCAACATGTCGCCCGAATTCGGCGCGACCGCCACCCTCTTCCCCATCGACGACGAGACGATCCGCTACCTGCGCATGACCGGTCGACCGGACGAGGTGGTGGCGCGCGTGGAGGCCTACGCGAAGGCGCAGGGCCTCTTCCGCACCGACGACTCGCCGGAGCCGATCTTCAGCGAGTCGCTCAGCCTCGACCTCGCGACGGTCGTTCCCTCGCTGGCCGGCCCTCGGCGCCCGCAGGATCGGGTCGCCCTGACCGACCTGCGCAACTCCTTCCGCGCGGCGTTCCCGGACGGGCTGCATACCCACGCCGATGGCACCTCGCACGAGCACGGCGGCCAGGACGCCATCGAGCCGCGGGGCACGGTCGACGAGGCGAGCGCCGAGTCGTTCCCGGCATCCGACCCCCCGTCCTACACGCGCGACCCGGGCGCCGAGGAGCATTCCGCGGCCGCCCCCGAGCGGCACGAGCCGGTGACCCCGCCGGCAGACGCGCACTATCGAGCCGCCGAGGTCCGCCTCGACGGGCAGCGCCACAGGATCCGCACCGGATCCGTGGTGATCGCCGCCATCACGTCGTGCACGAACACGAGCAACCCGTCGGTCATGGTCGCCGCCGGCCTGCTGGCGCGCAACGCCGTCCAGCGCGGGCTGACCACGAAGCCGTGGGTGAAAACCTCGCTGGCGCCCGGCTCTCGCGCCGTGACCGACTACCTGAATGCGGCCGGCCTGACCGATGCGCTCGAGTCGCTCCGCTTCCACCTCGTGGGCTATGGCTGTACGACCTGCATCGGCAACTCGGGACCGCTGGCGGAACCGGTGGCCCAGGCGATCGAGGCCAACGACATCGCGGCGGTGGCCGTCCTGTCGGGCAACCGCAACTTCGAGGGGCGCATCCACCCGCTGGCCCGCGCGAGCTATCTCGCGTCGCCGCCGCTCGTCGTCGCGTTCGCGCTGGCCGGACGGATCGACATCGACCTGACGACCGAACCGCTGGGCACCGATACCGACGGCAAGCCGGTCATGCTGGCCGATATCTGGCCGTCCCCGGAGGAGATCTCGAGCGTCGTGCTGAAGGCGGTGAGCGGGGAGATCTTCAAGCGCAACTACGCATCCGTGTTCGACGGCGACGACCGCTGGCGCAACCTGCCCGTGCCCGCCGGCGACCGGTACGCGTGGGACGAGGCGTCGACCTACGTGGCGCGTCCGCCCTTCTTCAACGGGCTGGCCGATGCGCCCGCGGATCCGGTCGACATCACCGGCGCCCGCGCCCTTGCCGTCCTCGGCGACAGCGTCACCACCGACCACATCTCGCCGGCAGGGTCCATCGCGCGGACATCACCGGCGGGGGAGTGGCTGTCGGCTCATGGGGTCGAGCCGCGCGAGTTCAACTCATACGGCTCACGGCGCGGGCATCACGAGGTGATGATGCGTGGCACCTTCGCCAACATCCGGCTGCGCAACCAGCTCACGCCCGACGCCGAGGGCAACGTCACCGAGCACCTTCCCAGCGGCGAGCGGATGAGCATCTTCGACGCGGCCGTGCGCTATGCCGCCGAGGCCACCCCCCTGCTCATCCTGGCCGGCAAGGAGTACGGGTCTGGCTCGTCGCGCGACTGGGCCGCCAAGGGGCCCATGCTCCAGGGCGTCCGAGCCGTCATCGCCGAGTCATATGAGCGGATCCATCGGTCGAACCTCGTCGGGATGGGCATTCTGCCGCTCCAGTTCCTCCCCGCCGAGACGCCGACGTCCCTGGGCCTGACCGGGCGCGAAACGTTCGACATCATCGGCATCTCCGACGGGCTGAAGCCTCGCTGCGAGCTCTCGGTCATCGCACGGGGCGAGGACGGCAGGGAGACGCGCTTCCGGGCGATCGCACGCCTGGACGGTGAGATCGACGTGACCTACCTGCGCAACGGCGGCGTCCTCCAGACGGTCCTGCGGCGCCTGGCCGGTTGATCGTTCGGTCGCCCGGGTGGCCCATCGACGGTCGTGCGCCAACTCCGTTGGCCGTGTGAACGACGAACCGCCCAACGGGATCGGCGTGAGGCCGTTCCGCTGTCGTTGGGCCAACTGACGTGGCGATCTGACGAACGAACGGACACTCGTTCGTCACAGGGCCAATCTGGCTGGCATCGGTGGGCGCCGTGGGCATCGGTGGGCGCCGTGAGCACCGGTGGCGCGGCGGCAATCGGCGCATGACGAGCCCTCTCCATTGCCCCCGCCGGGCGCATCGGGCTATGCTCACCCGGCACTGATTCCGACTCACTCGCCGCAGGGAGTGCCCGCATCATCGTGACCGTCTCGTCCGTCGACGACCTCCGCGCCCTCATCCGGGAGGTCCCCGACTTCCCGAAGCCCGGCATCCTGTTCTACGACATCACGACCCTCCTGAAGAACGCCGATGCCTTCCGCGAGGTGATCGACCGCATGGCGGTGCAGGTCGGGGACACCAAGGTCGACGTCGTCGTCGGCATGGAGTCGCGCGGCTTCATCTTCAGCGCGCCGCTCGCCTACAAGCTCGACGCCGGGTTCGTGCCCGTGCGCAAGCTGGGCAAGCTGCCGGCCGAGACGATCGAGGTCGAGTACGAGCTCGAGTACGGCACGGCCACCCTCGAGATCCACTCCGACGCGATCACCAGCGGGCAGCGCGTTCTCATCGTCGACGACCTGCTGGCAACCGGCGGGACCGTAATGGGTACGATCGAGCTCGTCCGCCGGCTGGGAGGCGAGATCGCCGGACTCTCGTTCATGGTCGAGCTCGGTGCGCTCAACGGGCGCGAAAACCTCGACGAGTTCGAGATCCACGCACTCCTGACGTACTGACCGCGGGCAGCATCGGACCAATGGCGGTCGCCGCGTCCCCCCGACTCCGCGCCCGATCGGTCGCAGATCGCGCCGAGATTGCCGCCTTTCTGCGGACCGATCGGCTGTACGCGGCCTACGCCCTGGCCGACCTCGATGGCCCGAACCGGAAACGCGTGGCGTGGGCGATGGCCCACGACGACGCCGGGCGGGCCACGGCGCTGGCCATGCACCACGAGGGCCTCGTCCCGCAGCCGCTCTTCCTGATGGGCGCCCCGGACGGCTGCCGCGCGATCATGGAGCACGTCCTGAAGCCGAGGGACGCGTACCTCCAGGCCACCGAGCTGCACGAGGCCGCGGTGCGCGACCTGTACGAGCTCGACGCGCCGCTCGCGATGCTGCGCATGGTCGTCGACCGGGACTCGTTCATCCCGTTTGGCGGTCCCGCCGATCGGCTCACCGCCCTCGATGTGGATGACCTCAACCGGCTCTACCAGCTCGGCTTCCGCGCCGGCTTCCCCGCGTCGGTGGTGGAGGACGGGGTCTACTACGGCGTTCGGGTCCGCGGCCGCCTCGTGAGCGCCGCGGGGACGCACGCGATCAACGCACGCGAGGGAATCGCGGTCGTGGGCAACGTGATGACGCACGCGGATTTCCGAGGCCACGACTCCGCGAAGATGGTGACCAGCGCCGTCACCGCCGAGCTGCTCGAGCGCGTCCCGGACGTCGCGCTCAACGTCCATGCCGACAACGTTTCCGCCGTGGCGGCATATGACCGCCTCGGCTACCGAACCCACTGCCAGCTCATCGAACGCCTCGCCCGTCGACGCGCCGGTGGCTGGGGGATCATGCGACCGATACGAGAGGCAATGCGATTTCCGTGGCCACGCGAATCGAGATAGGACATGACGTCGCCGACATCGGCCTGGCCGATGCGGGGCGTCTCAAGATCGACTGGGCGGACCGGCAGATGCCGGTCCTGGCCGCCATCCGGGAGCGTTTCGCCGCTGAGCGTCTGTTCGCCGGCTGGCGGATCAGCGCCTGCCTGCACGTGACCGCCGAGACGGCGAACCTGGTGCGGACCCTGGCGGACGGCGGCGCCGACGTCGTGCTCTGCTCCTCCAACCCGCTCTCGACCCAGGACGACGTGGCAGCCGCGCTCGTGGTCCACCACGGCATCCCTGTCTACGCCATCAAGGGCGAGGACCGCGACTCGTACTACGCCCACATCGGCTCCGCCCTCGACCACCGCCCGCATGTGACCATGGACGACGGTGCCGACCTGGTAAACGAGCTGCACACGAAACGCACCGAGCTGCTCGACGGGGTCATCGGGGGGACGGAGGAGACGACGACCGGCGTCATTCGACTGCGCGCGATGGCAAACGCCGGCAGGCTGCGCTACCCGGTGGTGGCGGTCAACGAGGCGCTCACAAAGCACCTGTTCGACAACCGCTACGGAACCGGCCAGAGCGCGATCGACGGCATCCTGCGGGCCACGAACATCCTGTTCGCCGGCAAGACGGTCGTGATCGGCGGCTACGGCTGGGTCGGGCGGGGCATCGCGTCCCGCGCGCACGGCATGGGCGCCAACGTCGTCGTCTGCGAGGTGGACCCGGTGCGGGGCCTCGAGGCTGCCATGGACGGCTTCCGCGTGATGAACGCGGCAGCATCCGCGTCGGTCGGGGACGTCTTCATCAGCGCCACCGGCAACCTGAACGTATGGGGTCGCGACCACTTCCCCGTCATGCCCGACGGCGCGATCCTGGCCAACGCCGGCCACTTCAACGACGAGTTCGAGCTCGACGCGCTCGAGGCGCAGTCCACGGGCAAGCGCGAGGTGCGCCCGTTCACCACCGAATATCTCATGGCCGATGGCCGGCGCATCTACCTGCTGGCCGACGGGCGTCTCGTCAACCTCGGAGCGGCTGAGGGGCACCCGGCCATGGTGATGGACATGAGCTTCGCGAACCAGGCGCTGGGGCTCGAGTGGCTCCATGCCCAGGTCGGGAGCCTGGATCCGAAGGTGTACGGCATCCCCGACGAGATCGACCGCGACGTCGCCCGGCTCAAGCTCGAGAGCATGGGGATCCGAATCGATTCGTTGAGCGCGGAGCAGAAGGCGTACAGCGAGTCGTGGGAGTCGGGTACCTGAGGCAGCATCGCCGTCGGAAATTAAAGGTTTGCCAGATGCGCCGGCCAAACCTTTAGGGTAGAGTCGTTCCGGGGATGGCCCCGGGGGAGACGATCGGGGACCGGAGCGTCGGGGGCGCTCGGGGGGAGCCGGTCGCCGGGGTGGCCCGCGCCGCATACGAGATCGCCTTCCTGCGTCCACGCGGCCTGGCCCTCCATCGATCGGAGGCCGCCCATGAGTATCATCGCCTCCATGGCCCGCGTGAGCAGCCCCGTCTTCGTGGGGCGCGCGGCCGAGCTGGAGCAGCTTGGCCACGCACTCAAATCGGCGACGGACCACCGAGCCGCGACGCGTTTCGTCGGCGGCGACGCCGGCATCGGTAAGACCCGCCTCATCAGCGAGTTCATGACGGCGGCGCGCGAATCCGGGAGCCACGTGCTCATCGGCGACTGCCTGCAGCTCGGCGAGGCCGGCCTGCCGTATGCGCCGTTCGTCGGGGCGCTGCGTCCGTTGCTGCGCTCGGTACCGGCCGATCAGCTCGAGGAGCTGATCGGTCCCGGCCGTCCGGAGCTCTCGCAGCTGCTGCCCGACCTCGGCCCTGAGCGCGGAGGATCGGCGCCAGGGGCGGCATGACCTGTCGGGGGCCGGGGTGGCCCAGGCGCGACTGTTCGAGATCGTCTTCGGGCTGCTGCGCCGACTGGCGGAGACGAGACCGGTGGCGCTCATCCTCGAGGACCTGCACTGGGCCGACTCGTCGACCCGCGACCTCCTCCGCTTCCTCGTCCGCAACGCGCACGATTCATGCTTCCTCTTCATCGGGACCTATCGAAGTGACGAGCTGCACCGCAGACATCCGCTGCGCCCGCTCCTGGCCGAGCTCCAGCGGATCGACGGCGTGGACGCCATCGAGCTCGCGGCATTCGACGCCGCGGAGCTGACCGAGCAGCTGAACGGCATCACCGGCGAGGCACCGGATCCGGAGCTCGTGGCGGCCGTCCTCAGCCGATCCGGTGGGAACCCGTTCTTCGTCGAGGAGCTCATGGCGGCCGGCGAGGCCGGACTCGCGCTGCCGCGCAGCCTGCGCGACACACTCGAGGATCGCGTCCGCCGCCTGTCATCGACGGCGCAGCGCCTCCTGCGCATCGCGTCGGTTGCCGGCGCCGGCGTGGAGCATCGCACCCTGGCCGAGGTCGCGGACATGGCCGAGCCGATCCTGACGGAGGCGATTCGCGAGGCGGTCGAGAGCCACCTGCTCGTTCCCACCATGCCGGAGGAGCTCCCCGGATACCGATTCCGCCATGCGCTCGTCCAGGAGGTCGTCTACGAGGAGCTGCTGCCCAACGAGCGCACCCAGCTGCACGCCGAGTACGCGCGGGCGATCGAGCAGCGAGCCCAGGGCAGCCCGGAGGAGCGTGCCGGGGTCGCCGCACAGCTCGCGCATCACTGGTCGCGGGCGCACGACCTGGAACGCGCACTGCCGGCGACGCTTCGAGCCGCGCGGGCCGCAGCCGCCGCATTCGCATACCCCGAGGCGCAGGCATTCCTCGAGCGCAGCCTCGAGCTGTGGCCGAAGGTCGACTCCTCCACGCTGCCATCCGGCATGGATCGATCGACGCTCCTCGAGGAGGCGGCAGAGGCCGCGGCCCAGTCCGGTGACGCGCGGCGATCCATCGACCTGGTTCAGTCGGCCCTCTCCGAGGTCGACGCCAAGCGGAATCCGGCACGCTGCGGCGTTCTCCATCACAAGCTGGCGTGGTACCTGAACGAGTCCGGTGACTGGCAGTCCGGCGCGGCCGCGATGGAGCGGGCCGCCACCCTCATCCCCATCGACCCGCCGACACCGGAGCGCGCCGAGGTGCTCTCCGACCTGGCCCATTCCCTCATGGTGCGCAGCCGCTTCAGCGAGTCGATGGCCCTGGCCGAGGCCGCCCTCGCGATCTCGCGCGCCGTCGGGGCGCGGTCGGCCGAGGCGCGCGCGATGAACGCGCTCGGCCTGGACCTGGCGTGCCGCTCCGACCTCGAGCGGGCCATCCCGATCCTGCGCGACGGGCACCTGCTCGCGCTCGAGCTGGGC
>JACCWY010000519.1 GCA_013697395.1 Chloroflexota bacterium
GCGCCAAGGCCTTCTCGATGACGGGCACCGCCCCGGCAGGGTCGTCTCGAGCGACGCCGAGCACCATGCCCAGTCCGCGGTGTGCCCTGGCGGCGCCCATCCGATCTCCGATCTCCTCGGCGGCGGCGAGGCTCTGCCCGAACAGGTCTTCCGCGGCATCGGCTTTGGTGGGACCGCCAAGAACGCTGCTCCAGAGCGTCACGAAGCCCATGTTGTGCAGAGAGACTCCACCTGGCCGTGCCGATCTCCGCTCTCGCGGACCAGGCTCAGGGCTTCCTCGTAATGACGCCGCGCAGCCTGGTAATCGCCGCCCCACCACGCCAGCCCGCCGGCCGCACCGAGGGCGCGCGCTCGCACCTCTGACGAGGACCCGCCGAGCGCCAGCAACTGGTTTAGCGCCCTGCGGCCCTCCCACCCCGGGCCGCGCAGCTGCCAGAACCGCCACAGGGCCGTCGCCGTCCGGAGCCCGATGTCAGCCTCGCCGGCCTCGACCGCCCAGCGGATGGCGAGCCGGAGGTTCGGCGCCTCCTGTTCGCACCGGTCCGGCCAGACAGGCTGCTCGTCGGCGGTCAGGTGGGGCTGCGCCTCCTCGACGAAGGCCAGCAGGTAGGCCGCGAGACGGCGGTCCGTGGTCCTTGGCCACGCAACGCTCGATATGGTCCGCCGCTACGTGACCCTGTCGGAGGCGGACCTCGTCGCGCGGCATCGCACGGCGTCGCCGGCGGATCGGCTCGCCGGCGTGAGGGGGTAGCGGGTCTCGTCCACAACCACCCGACTGGGGATCCGACGGGGCATGTGAAATCCCGTGTCTTTGGCGGACCCGGGTCGGATTGCGGCGTTCAGCAGCCTCGTGCTCTCGGGGATGTGGCGCTCGAAAACGAGGCCCACTTCACGTTGCCCTTGAGGTCGCGGACTTCCTTGTCGAGGTCGCGCCGAAGGTCGGCGTCGGTGATGCGGGCGATGAGTTCTTCGAGGAGGGCCAAGGAACATCCCCTGAGGTTGTGGTGGGCTGCCGAAGTTCCGCATTTCAGGGCTGGGCTAGACCGACAGACTGGCTGAAATGGGCGAAGCGAGCACGCACATTCTGTCCGCTGGCTCAGGGTTTCGCGAGACACTCTGTGGGGCCAGATGGGCATCACGCATGGGCCGCATGGTTAACTCTGATATCCCTTGCGGGTTGATCGGAGATTCATGCGAGTCCTAACCGACGCTGACCCTGGGCATCCTGGCACACCATCACCGTCGGGCTATCTGCTCTGGGTCGCCAATCAGCAGAAGGGGAGCATGGCGGCCCAGGTCGTGTTCGACACGATGTGGCTGGTGGGCCTTACCCTGATGCCCTGGGCCATCGGCCGGGCTCTCGACGAAGGCATCCTTGCCTCCGACTACGACCGGCTGCTGTTCTGGGTGGCAATCCTTCTTGGCTTGTCCGTCATGCAGGCGGCGACTCAGGCGCTCCGTTACCGGGCGGCTGTGCACAACTGGATGCAGGCCGGCTTCCGGTCGGTGCGGATCCTTGGCCACCACATCACCCGCACCGGCCAGGCCCTGACGGCGCAGAAGTCGACGGGCGAGATCGCAGCCGTCGGGTCGGATGCGATGCAACTGGCCAGCATCTACTTCATGACGAGTGGCCTGATCTCGTCGTTAATTTCCTTCGCCATCGTCGCGATCATCGTGCTGAACGCTTCGATCAGCCTGGGCCTCGTCGTGCTGATCGGAGTGCCAGCACTTTCAGGCCTGCTCTTTGTCGTGGTCAATCCGCTCAAGGCACGTCAGGCGGCCCACCGTGAGGCGACAGGGCAGATGGCGGCTTTGGGTGCCGACACGGTGGCGGGCTTGCGGGTGCTGCGTGGGATCGGTGGCGAAAACATCTTCGTCGACCTCTACCGCGCGAAGTCACGGATCGCCCAGCTGGCCGGGAACGAGGTGGCCGGGCCGGTCGCGCTCGTCGAGGCACTGCTCGTGCTGATGGCGGGCATCCTCGCTGTCGGCCTGACCTGGCTCGGGGCGGTCCAGGCGGTGAACGGTCAGATCCAGCCCGGCGAACTCGTGTCGCTCTATGGCTATGCAGGATTCCTTTTGCTACCGATCCGGCTGGCGGCTGACGCGATCTCGACGCTGATCCGCTCGCTCATCGGTGCGAAACGCCTGCTCGCCGTGCTAGAAGTCCGACCTGCCACAGATGATCATGAGGTTTCCGGCAGCGCGCCGACCGAGCCAAGCGTGCTGGTCGACACCAGATCCGGAGTGCGAATCGAACCAGGCGCTGTGGTGGCAATTGTCAGCGCGGATCCGGCCGAATCTGCCGAAGTAGCGGACCGGCTGGCCCGATTCGACGATGCGGAACTTCAACACAGACCGGTCACCTGGGGCGGTCAGTCGATCACCCAGCTTCCGCTCGGCGACGTTCGCTCGCGGATCACACTGGCCGACTCGGACCCACAGTTCTTCACCGGAGTCTTCGCAGCGAGCTCGATCCGCACGCACAACGCACCGATGCGCAAATAATGGACGCTCTTCATGCGGCCAGTGCCACGGACATCGTTGAGTCCCTCCCCGATGGGCTGAATGTGGTCATGGCGGAGCGTGGTCGCACCTTCTCCGGCGGCCAGCGTCAGCGCCTTGGCCTGGCGCGAGCGTTGCTCACTGAGGCAGAGGTCCTGCTACTGATCGAGCCGACAGCGGCAGTTGACGTACACACGGAAGCGCGGATCGGGGCACGACTTCCGGCCGCACGAAAGGGTGCGCGACCCGGCGCCTCGACCGTGATCACCACCACAAGCCCATTGCTGCTTGGTCACGTCGACAAGGTGCTCTACATCGTGGGCGGCTCCGTCGTCGCGGCGGGAACCCATCGTGAACTGATGGAGTCCGACCCCAACTACAGCGCCACTGTCCTGAGAGATCAGGAGTAGGCATGGCCGAAACCGGGTTCCCGATCGCGAGTGCAGCCCAGGTACGCGCCATGGCGAGGAAATTGATGAGCCGGCAACGGAGCGGGCTGGTGAAGGTGACCCTGCTCTTCGGCCTTGCCGCCGCAGCCGGATTGACGAGCCCATGGCTCCTTGGCCGGATGGTGAACGCCGTGGTCGAGGGGACGACGTTCGCTGAGATCACCGTGCTGGCGATCGCGATGCTCATCTTCTTGCTGATGCAGACCGTGCTGGTCTGGTTCGCCAACAAGACAGCCATGGTCCTCGGCGAGAAGGTCCTTGCGCAGTTGCGCGAGGACTTCATCGCATCCGTCACGAGGCTTCCCCTGTCGACGGTGGAAAGCGCCGGGACCGGTGATCTCGTGACTCGGACCACGACCGACATCGATGCGGTGTCGAACGCCGTCCGTTATGCCGTGCCGCAGATCGTCATCACGACGGCGACGACCGTCGCAACTGTGGCCGCGGCCGTCCTTGTGAGTCCCCTACTGTCTCTGGCTTTGCTCGTCGGCCTCCCGCTGCTTGTTGCCGTGACGCGGTGGTATCTCCGCCGCTCACCGAGTGCCTACCGGGAGGTCCGTCAGTCCTATTCCAGGCTCAACAGCGCTTTGACCGAAACCGTCGAAGGCGCGCGCACGGTCGACGCGCTCGATCTCGGCTGGAGTCGTCGAATGGTGCTGGACGCAGCCATCCACCGTGCGTACACCACCAGGCGCACGACGTTGTGGCTACAGACGATTCTCTATCCAGCGACAGGTTTCGCGTTCTCCCTGCCTATCCTGGCGACACTGCTCTGGGGCGGTTGGCTCGCCCAGCGCGACCTGGTTACCGCGGGTGCGGTGGCCACGATGACGCTGTATGCCGTACAGGCATTCCGTCCGGTGGAGGAGTTGATCAGGTGGCTGGATGAGTTGCAGACCGGCGCGGTCGCGCTCGGCCGGATTATCGGCGTGGAGCACGTGCCGCCCGACCGGAAGCCGAGCAGTGTCGAGCCCACGAGTGACGACATCGCACTCGCCGACGTCACCTATGCGTATCTCCCCGGACGTGACGTGCTGCACGGCGTCTCCTTGGACCTCAGACGCGGCGAACGGCTGGCCATGGTGGGGCCCTCGGGTTCCGGCAAGTCGACGATCGGCCGGTTGATTGCCGGTGTCTATGCCCCAGCAAGCGGCGCGGCCACGGTCGGTGGCGTCCCGCTGGTGGATCGCCCGTTGGAGAAGTTGCGCAGCGAGGTTGGCCTCATCACCCAGGAACACCACGTCTTTGTCGGCAGCATCGCCGACAACGTACGGCTCGGCAAGGCCGATGCCACTCGGAACGAAATCGAAGCGGCGCTCACGGTGGTGGGCGCCCTCGACTGGGCGCGTGGATCGCCCGAGGGCCTCGACACACGAGTCGGATCCGGTGGTCATCGCCTCACACCGGCCCAAGAGCAGGAACTGGCGCTGGCTCGCTTGATCCTCGCCGACCCACACACGCTGGTGCTCGACGAGGCCACTTCACTGCTCGATCCGCGGGCCGCCCGCGCCGCAGAGAGATCACTAGGCTCGGTATTACAGGGGCGTACGGTCGTGGCGATTGCCCACCGGCTGCATACGGCTCTTGATGCTGATCGGATCGCCGTAGTCGAGGACGGCCGGATCACCGAACTCGGCTCTCACGACGACCTGCTGCAGCAGAACGGCCCGTATGCGGCACTATGGCACTCTTGGCGCGATCAAGGCTGATCAAGAGAGATTCAGGCCGCGGCCAGCTAGTTTTGCCAGTCCGACCTCTCATCGACACCGAGCGGCTCGGCGTCACGGCGACGGCCGAGATAATCGCCGGTCCCTTGCCCGAGCACAGACGCGAATCGCCGCCGCCGGTGCGGTGCCGAGAGGAGGTTGCGAATGGCGCTTGATCCATTGGCGGATTACGATATGCACGTGACTATCGCCGGGATGTGCGCCTGACTCACCCCGGAATTGGACGGAGATCGCCGTCCTCCACGCTCATGCGATGGCTCGCGAGACCTGAATCTGGCGCCTAACTCTGGATCAGGAGATCGAAGGTTCGAATCCTTCCTCGCCAGCCAAACCACAAGGGGTTGTGGTCCTTTTGCCGCGACGACCGCGACCAGTGGTGGTTCCCTCCCCTTCTCGTTAGGGTCTCCGCGGGCTCGTGCGGGGTGCCGGAAATCAGATTCCCACAATTCGTGCACGGACGACCACGATGAGCACCTGACTCTTCGGAGAAAGGGCACCTGACTCACCGGGGTCATCAGAACAGTCGGCGCGGCGCAACCATCCCGGAGACCGTAAATCATGTGGGATCCGGCCAATACCGGATCGAGCGCCGAGAGTCAGATGCCTTGTCCACGTTCGTGGGCTTGCGATGCCCGCTTCGAGCCCCCTGCCCGGTCAGCGATGGGCTGATGGTCACGTATCAGGCGCGCGGACCCAAGAGCCACCGAGACCTTCTCCGAGACCAACCCGATCCGTTGCAGGATCGAGCCACGCGGTCGAGCCCTGGCCCCTAGGTCGGGGTCCTCGCTCCGGATGATCCGACCGTCCGGCAGCGTGATGCGCAACGCCGGCAGGCGGTGCTCCCGACACGCAACCACACCACGGTAGCGGCCCCCGTCACCGACCGCACCCTCTGACCGTACCGCCCGGGGGGAAGCAATCCGGGACGAGGGCGGCCGCGCGGAGCGGCGGGCCGTCCCGAATGCCACGGGACACAGAAAGGCCCCACCACGGCCGGAAGGGTCGCAGCGGGGCGATTGAAAAACCCGTCAGCGCGGGGTCAGCCGGTAGTAGAGGGTCGTGGTCCCGCTGTCAAGCGTGAGCGTGGACCACCCTTCCGGTCCGGGCGCATCGGCATCGCCCCACAGCAGGTGGATGATGTAGAGCTCGTTCCGGCAGGTGCCAGCCGCGTGCTTCGCTCCGCCGTCTCCGCCGACGAGCGCTTTGTCCGTTGCGTCGGTGCAGTACGCCCACAGGGACGGCGTCGAGGCATAAGTCGAGCCAAAGATCTGCGGGAAGAACGCAAGTCCACGGTGGGTGAGACCGGTTGCATCGGTCACGGGCGGGACGGTGCCGTCGTGGACGTGCCAGTTGTTCCACGAGCCGCGTTCAGCGCTCACCTGAGCCGGAGCGGCAACGAATGCCACGAGCGAGGCCAGGACCAGTAGCAGGCGCAGTCTTTTCACGTTCGATACTCCTTGCGATCCGCTTGCCCCCCGGTGGAGTGAGTGCGAGGGACCCTCCGGTGGGGCGTCCAGTACTTTCCGTCTGGCCGGTGTCGGGATGCACCGGCAAGGTCGTTCCGGGAACCCCGACGCAAGACGCTGCGTTTCCTCACGCGCCTACCGCCTGACGATGACCGCCTCGAGGTACTCGCTCGGCACGACCATGGTGCCGTCGTCGGCGCGATTGAATCGGGCGATGAGGTCGAGCAAGTCAGCCTCGAGCGCCTCGCGACCGGCCTCCCCGACTGCCTCGAAGCTCTTCATCGTCGGGCCGTAGTAGCGTCGCCAGTAGTCGAGGTACGCCTCCGGCGAGCGGTACCGGAAGGTGTAGTGCCGCTTCTCGACGCGCATCTCGGCGATCGTGTCGCCGAAGAGCTCCCGCAACCGTTGTTCGGTGCCCCACTGGACCGGTGAGCGTAGGCCGGCCGGCGGTGGGACGTGCTTCGCGTTGGTCTTGAAGAGCTGGCCGATGAAGCCCTCGGGCGTGTGCGCCACGATGCCGATCCGACCGCCCGGTCGACACACGCGGGCAAGCTCGTCGGCGGTCTTCTCCTGGTCCGGCGCGAACATCGACCCGAAGACCGAGCTGACGACGTCGAAACTGCCATCGGCGTACGGCAGCGCCTCGGCGTCGCCTTCCACGAACTCGGCATCGAGACCCTCGGCGTCTGCGCGGCGACGCGCTCGTTCCAGCAACGCCGGCACGTAGTCCAGGCCGACGACGGTGCATCCCCGCCGGGCGGCCGCAAGTGCGGCGTTCCCGCTACCGGTCGCGACATCGAGGAGGCGCTCGGTGGAGCGCAGGTCGAGCGCTTCGATGAGCAGTTCCGAGACGATCAGGATCTGGGTCCCGATCATGTGATAGTCGCCGCTCGCCCAGGTCGCCTGCTGGCGCTGCTTGATCGCGGCGAGGTCGGGGGTCGCGATGGCGTCCGTCATGGTGATCTCCTTCTGTCTGTTCGTTGGTCCTGTGCGCGGCAGGAGTTGTCGTGACCCAGGCCCGGGTGTTTCCTCAGCAGGCTTCGAACCGCAGCCTGAGCGCGACGGGTCGCTGGAGCGTGTCGCCGACCGGCGATGCCCGTTCGCACGCTCGGTGCAGTTCCGCGAGCTGAGCCGGTGTCCCTCCTCTCGTCTTCAGCCGGACCGAATACGCGATCCGGTCGTAGCCAGGCCCAACCGTGGTGTCAAGGCCGAGGTAGCGGCGTACGTTGAAGTGACCCGTAGCTTCTACCCTGAGGCTCTCGATCTCGACTCCGAGCAGCGCAGCTCGATTCACGACGAGGTCGATGTCACATGCCGTCAGCGAGGCGAGGACCATCTTCATGGCGCTCGGACCGCCTGGGCCACCGACGAATACCGGGGCCCCGCCGGACGCGAACGCCACCTCGGCCCGATCGCCGCCTGCCCAACGCGCGACGACCACGGGGTCGCGATCGGCCACCTCCGCATCGCGCTCGGCGGACGCGACGTACGCGCGCAGCTCGTCGACGTCGATGCCGTTGACTTGAGCCATGGATGTTCTCCTGGGCTGGACGACGGATCTCCCGCTCGTCTGACCGCAGCATCCTCTGCGCAGGTGTGACGCAGTCTGTGACGACGGGGCGTGCTCGGGGCGCCTGAACGGGCAGCGGTCGGTGGCACACTTCGGGCATGCGGAGATCGCTCGAGATCCACCTGCTGGGGGCACCGTTCGTTGCGAGCGGTTCGGCCCGTCAGCCTGCACCCCGCGGTCGAAAACCCTGGGCGCTGCTCGCCTACCTCGTGACGACCGAGTCCGCCCCCAGCCGCGAATGGCTCGCCGAGCTCATCTTCTCGGACGCCGACGATCCCCTCAATGCCCTGAGCTGGAACCTCACCCAGCTGCGCCGCCTCCTGGGATCAGATGCGGCGATCCGCGGCGAGCCCGTCGAGTTGCAGCTCCCATCGGGCACGTTTGTCGACATCCGGGCCCT
>JACCWY010000520.1 GCA_013697395.1 Chloroflexota bacterium
GATCACCTATGACCCCGGCTACGGCAACACCGGCGCCTGCGTCAGCGCCATCACCTACCTCGACGGTGAGACCGGGATCCTGCGCTACCGCGGCTATCCGATCGAGCAGCTCGCCGAACATTCAACGTTCCTGGAGGTCGCCTACCTGCTCATCTGGGGCGAGCTGCCCACGCGCGACCAGCTGGACAGGTTCGTCTCCGAGGTGACGCACCACACGCTGATCCGCGAGGAGATGCGCCACTTCTTCGACTCGTTTCCGCAGGACGCGCACCCGATGGCCGTGCTCGCCTCCGGCACCGTCGGCATGAGCACCTTCTACCCCGACGCGCAGTCGATCTTCGACCCGGCGGCCGTGGAGATCACCATCAACCGGCTGATCGCCAAGCTGCCGACGCTCGCCGCGTGGTCGTTCAAGAAGGCGATCGGCCAGCCGTACGTCTACCCGCGCAACGACCTCGGCTACGCCGCGAACCTGCTGTACATGATGTTCGCGGTGCCTTCCGAGCACTACGAGGTCAACGAGGACGTGGCGAAGGCGCTCGACCTGCTGCTCATCCTGCACGCCGACCACGAGCAGAACGCATCCACCTCCACCGTCCGCCTGGTCGGCAGCACGCACGCGAACCTCTACGCGTCCATCAGCGCCGGCATCAACGCCCTGTGGGGGCCGCTGCACGGGGGAGCGAACGAGGCCGTCATCCGGACCCTCGAGCAGATCGTGGACGATGGTGGAAACGTGCAGAAGTGGGTCGACAGGGCGAAGGATCCCGACGACAGCTTCCGCCTCGCGGGCTTCGGGCATCAGGTGTACAAGAACTTCGATCCGCGAGCCACGATCATCAAGGCAGCGGCCGATCGGGTGCTGCGCGCCACGAGCGCGGACGGGCAGCTGTTCGAGGTCGCCAAGCGGCTCGAGGAGGTCGCGCTCCACGACGAGTACTTCGTCAGCCGCAAGCTCTACCCGAACGTGGACTTCTACTCCGGCCTGATCTACCGCGCCATCGGCTTCCCGAAGAACATGTTCACGAACTGCTTCGCCATCGGCCGCCTGCCCGGATGGATCGCACAATGGAAGGAGATGCTCGCCGCGGAGGAGACGAAGATCGGCCGCCCGCGCCAGGTCTACGTCGGGTCGAAGAGCCGCGACTACATGGCCATCGAGCAGCGCTGAATGCGGCTGACGATCCTCGGGCGCTCCCCGGCCTCGCCGAATCCGGGCGAGGCCTGCGCCGGGTACCTGGTCGAGGCGGGCGGGGCGCGCGTGGTGGTCGACATGGGTCCCGGCGTCGTGGCGCAGCTGGTGGCGCGCCACCATCCCGACGAGCTCGACGCGGTCGTGATCAGCCACATGCACGCCGATCACATGCTGGACCTCGTCACGCTGCGCTACGTCTATCCCTGGCGCTCGCGACCCGTCGACCAGCGGCTGCGCGTCGTGCTTCCGCCGGGCTCGGCCGAGCAGATGCTCGACCTGGCCAAGGGGGTCGGCAGCGCCCGGCACTTCGAGGACTGCTTCCGCCTCTCGGAGCACGATGGGCGGGCGGCACTGGCGTTCGGCGCGCTATCCCTGCGCCCGGTCGAGACGCAGCACTACATCCCGTGCTGGGGCTTCCGGATCGAGGCCGAGGGCCGACGGCTTGCGTACACCGCAGACACCGCGCCGTGCCCGGGCCTGGGCGACCTGGCCGACCGCGCCGACGTGCTGCTGAGCGAGGCCACCCTGCGTTCGCTCGACGAGGACGCGGCCGACCCGGAGCCGCGTGGCCACCTCCTTCCGGCCGAGGCGGGCACGGCGGCTCGCGACGGCGGCTCCGGCCGGCTCATGCTTACCCACCTCCCTCTGAACGGGGACGGCAGCTGGGCACGTGACGCCGCTGCGGAGACGTTCGGCGGCGGAGTGGAGCTCGCCGAGCCCCAGCGCTCGTACGAGATCTGAGCTTCAACCGTCGGTGCGTGCCCGCGCGATCCAGCGGTCGGCGCCCCACGTTGCCGCCCCCCAGACCAGGGCGAGCACGATGGCCATGAGCGCCATCAGCCCCGATGCCACCAGCGCACCTGGCCCGGGCAGCGCCCCGGCCATGACGAGCGTGGCCAGGAAGACGAAGGCCAGGACCATGCCAACCATCACCAGCGCGATCTTGGCGCCGGTGATGATGAACCAGCGAAGGGAGTGTGCCTGGGCGCGACCGGCCAGCCATAGCACGCACGGGCCGGCGGCACCGGCAAGCGCGGTGTAGAGACCGAATCCGCCGAAGAGGGCGTCGACGCCCAGCCGTTGCGTGCCGCCACTCACGATCCAGACGTACGACCAGGCGGCGAGCAGGGTCGACAGCGCGCCGACGCCGGTCAGCCATACCAGCAGCAGGGTCGCCGTCCCGCCCGAGAGCCGCTCGATCAGCTCCCCATCCTCCGTCTCGACCACCTCGGTGGGGCCGTCCTCGCGCGGGTGCTCCCCGGTCACGCGGCCGCTGCGGCGAAGGCCGCCTCCAGGTCGGCTCGCAGATCCTCGACCGCCTCGATCCCGACCGACAGCCGCACCAGTCCGCCGGGGACGGCGAGCGGCGACCCGGCCGCCGAAGCATGCGTCATGGGCGCCGGCAGCTCGATGAGCGACTCGACCGCGCCGAGCGACTCGGCCAACGTGAAGAGACGGGTCGCCGCAGCGAAGCGCCGAGCGCCATCCTCGCCACCCCGCAGCTCGATGCTGAGCATCGCGCCCGGAAGACGCATCTGGCGCTCGACGAGCTGGGCGGCCGGGTGATCGGGCAGGCCGGGGTAATGGACGCGCTCGACCGCCGGGTGCTCGGCCAGCCACGTCGCCAGCACCAGCGCATTGGCGCTGGCTCGCTCCATGCGGACCGCAAGGGTCCGGAGGCCGCGCATGACGAGGAAGCAGTCGAATGGGCTCGGCACCGCGCCGGCGGCGTTCTGGTGGAAGCGAAGCGTCTCGGCCAGCTCGTCGGAGCGCGTCGCGATGAGCCCGCCGATGACGTCGGAATGGCCACCCAGGTACTTCGTGGCCGAGTGCATGACCAGGTCGGCGCCGAGCTCGAGCGGACGCTGGAGGTAGGGCGTGGCGAACGTGTTGTCGACAACCGTGACCGCACCGGCCACCGCCGCGAGCCGCGCCACGGCGCTGATGTCGATCACCTTGAGGAGCGGGTTCGACGGCGTCTCGATCCAGACCATCCGCGGCGGGCGCTGGCCGCTGAAGGCGGCTGCTACCGCATCCAGGTCGCGCAGGTCGAGCGTCTCGGTCTCGATCCCGTACCGGCGCCAGACCCTGTCCGCCAGGCGCCATGTCCCGCCGTATACGTCGTCGCTCATGAGGAGCCGCTCGCCCGGCTCGAGCAGGTAGAGGATGTTCTGCGTCGCCGCCAGCCCGGATGCGTATGCCAGGCCGTGCGCGGCGCCCTCGAGGACGGCGATCGCCTCCTCCAGCGCGAGCCGCGTGGGATTGCCGGAGCGGCCGTACTCGAAGCCACCTCGGAGGCCACCGACGCCATCCTGCTTGAAGGTGGCGCTCATCTGGATGGCCGGCACGACGGCGCCGGTGTGCGGGTCGGGCTCGGCGCCGGCGTGGACGGCGAGCGTCTCGAATCGGTCAGTCATGTGCCGCGCATTCTGACAGTCGTCGCGCAACGGTCACCCGACGGTGGCCTCCGGGACGATCGAGCCGGCCGAGGATTGCCCGCGGTCCGCCTGCCACCTGCGCCAGGCGTCGCGGGCCAGCCAGACCGCGATGAGCAGGATGAGGAACCCGTTCACGGGGTGAAGCGCCGCGATTGCCGGAACCGAGTCGCGCTGGAGGACGAGGATGGACTGCAGAATGAACTGGCCGACCATCGCGGCGGCGGCGATCGCCTGCCACCGTCCGAACCGCCCGACGAGCGCGGTCACGAGCAGGATGACCGGGACCAGCGTGAGCAGGTAGCCCGTGTCACGGTGCGCAATGAACGACGACGGTCCTGAGAAGACTCCCATGCCTGCCAGGAAGACCTGCACCAGCAGGCCGGCCACGAAGAGCCAGGCCACAACGATATGGATCGGACGCGCGATGCGCTGGGCCATCGAGGAGTTCCTCCGCTGGTGGGATGCCGATGCGACAGCGCCGGCACGATACCGCCGGGAGAGCCTCTCCGGCTAGCGCGTGCGAGGGAAGCCGAGGTCGACGCTCGAGGTGCCCGGGTCGGGCCAGCGGGCGGTCACGACCTTCCCGCGCGTGTAGAACTGGATTCCCTCCGGGCCGTACATGTGCAGGTCGCCGAACAGCGACGACTTCCAACCGCCGAAGCTGTAGTAGGCGACCGGCACCGGAATCGGCACATTGAGACCGACCATGCCGACGTTCACGTCGAACTGGTATTGCCGTGCGGCGCCACCGTCCCGCGTGAAGATCGCGGTGCCGTTGCCGTACTCGTTGTCGTTGACGATCTTCAGGGCCGATGGATAATCGGGAGTGCGCACGACCTCCAGCACCGGCCCGAAAATCTCGTGGCGATAGCACTCCATCTCGGGCGTCACATTGTCGAGCAGGCTGACGCCCAGCCAAAAGCCCTTGCCCTCGTTGTAGAGCACGTGCTCACGGCCGTCGACCCGCAGCGTGGCGCCCTGGGACGGACCGCTGTCGAGATACGTCGCGACCTTGTCGCGATGCTCCTTCGTGATGAGCGGGCCCA
>JACCWY010000528.1 GCA_013697395.1 Chloroflexota bacterium
TCAAGGGCCTCCAACGCCCGCCTCCGTCGCTCGCCGGCCGCGACCCCGGCGAGCTCGAGCGGCAACGCTACGTTGTCGAGGGTAGAGCGCCATCCCACGAGGCGGGGCTGCTGGAAAGCGAGGCCGACACGCCCATCGCCCGACCCAGGTGGTTCGCCACCGACCGCCACCCGGCCATGTGTCGGCTCCAGCAGTCCCGCAACCAGGCGCAGCAGCGTGCTCTTGCCGCACCCATTCGGGCCGATCACGACCGTGAACGACGCCGCCTCCACCGCCAGGCTGCAATCCGCCAGGGCCTCAATCGTGCCGCCGGGCGTGGCGAAGCGGACGCCGACGGCGTCGACAGCGACGGCGAGGCCGCGGACGTCCGAGGTGGTCGAGCTCATCCCGCTCCCGTGTGCTGGTCCAGTCCATCGAGCACGGGGCACCGCCGCCAACTCCGCCGATGACATGGCAGAGCACACGGTCGCCTTCTCCCTTCCGGACTGTGACCGTCGGCCCTGTCTGCCCCGGCGCTGTGCCGGGGGTCAGGTCGGCCGCATCGGTCTCGATGACCGGCGCGGTTCGCGGGCTGGCTCGCGCTGAATGAGCCGACCGCCGGTGGGGACTCTCACCCCGCCCCGAAGACGATGGATCGTTCGATTGGGCCGATCGTGGCACGCGTCTCGATGAAGGTCAACCGCGCCCTGTCGCGCGTCCCGCCGTCGGCGCCGGGGCCGCACGCTGCTTTCAGTGACTTCGCGCGACATCGTGCAGCCACGATGGCATGTGCGATCGCGTCGCACGATCTCACGCCAGTGCCGTGATAGCGGCGACGCACCCGGGACGACGTCAACCGGCCGGGCGACCAGCCGCCCGCTTGCTCAACCACCAGCGCGCGACGAGCAGGATGACGAGCACCGCCACCACGACGTAGATCAGGTACTCGAACGGCTTGATGGCGGCCTCGATCTGCGGATAGTTCTCGCCGACCACGAAGCCGGCGTAGATGAGCGCCGCATTCCAAGGAAGCGAGCCGAGCGTGCTGAAGAGGAGGAACCGCCCCATCGGCATGCGGCTGATGCCGGCGGGGTAGCTGACGAACGTACGGACGAGCGGGACCATCCGACCGAGGAAGACTGCCCAGGAGCCCCATCGATCGAACCAGCGGTCGGCCCGGTCGAGATCCTCGCCCCCGATGCCGACGTAGCGTCCGTACCGATCGAGCAGCGGGCGCCCACCCCACGCACCGATGCCGTAGCCGACGAGCGCCCCGATCACGCTGCCGGCGGTTGCGAGCGCCACCGCCAGCGGAAGGTTCCACGGCAGGCTCGTGAGCGGCTCGAGGACCGATGCGTCCGCCGCCGACTGGCTCACCTTCCAACCGGCCATGGGAAGGATCACCTCGGAGGGGATCGGCGCAACGATCGTCTCGAGCGCGACGGCCGCGGCGACGCCGACGTAGCCGACGGCGTCATACATCTCGAGTACGAACGGGATGACCTCCCGATCGATGAAGTCGAGCAGCGCTCAGCCCTCGGTCGGCGTGCGGCGCGGAACCGCGACCCGCCGGGCGCGAGGTCGTGCGGCCTCCTCGGCCAGCTCGCGCGCGCGGGCCCGCTCGTCGACGCCCAGGACGTGGACGGCGACCAGGATGGCGACCAGCGCACCGCCCGCCATCCAGCCGCCGAGGACGTCCATCGGGAAGTGCGCGCCGAGGTAGATGCGGGTGGCGCTGATGGCACCGATGAGGACGACCGCCACCAGGTACGCCCGCTGGCCCTGCCGGTGGTCGTGCGCGAGACGCGCCACGCAGAACGCGGCAAGGCCATACAGGACGGTGGCCCGCAGCGCATGGCCAGCGGGGAAGTCGGCGATGTCGTCGAGCCCGATGTCGTTGATGTTGAAGATGGCGCTCACGAGCGCGCCGAGGCTGATCGCCTCCGACGAGGTGAAGTACTTCAGCATCCACTCGATCGGGAAGCAGAGCGTGCCCAGGGCGAGCACCAGCGCCAGGTCGCGCCGGCCGCGGCTCAGGGCGAACAGCCCCAGCACCGCGAAGGCGAGGGCAACGAACCAGCCGCTGCCGAGGGCGCTGATGCCGACGATCAGGATCTCGAGCGGGGGCAGGTTCGTCCCCACCCACGAATGGACGGCCGGCACGACGCTCGACATGAGCCACTCCTCCGGCGCCGTGGAGACGGTCGTGCGCTTGAGCATCACGAGCCAGAACAGCGCGGGGAGCGCGATGACGGCGAGGAGGAAGGCCGCTGCCGGGCTGGGCACGGCCCCGCCCAGGTGGAGCGCGGCCTCGTCGCTCATCACGAGGCGACGCGTGAGGTCCGGCAGCCGTCGCACGGTGCGTAGTATACGGACCCATGCCGCCGCTTCCCCTTACCGGTCGGGACCTCACGATCGACAACGTCATCGAGGTGGCGCGCGGCCGGCGGCAGGTGTCGCTCGATCCCGGTGCCGCCCGCCGCATGGGTGAATCCCGGGCCGTCATCGAGCGGCTCGTTGCCGAGGGCGCGACGGTCTACGGCGTCACGACCGGCTTCGGAGACCTCGCCGACGTGCGGATCGAACCCGAGCGGACGGCCGAGCTGCAGCGCAACCTCGTTCGTTCGCACGCCGCCGGCGTCGGCGAGCCGCTGCCCGACGAGGTGGTGCGCGCCATGCTCGTGCTGCGGGCAAACACGCTGGCGGTGGGGCTGTCGGGCGTTCGCGTCGAGCTCGCCGAGCTGCTCATCGGCCTGCTGAACAAGGCCGTGCACCCGGTCGTGCCCTCGCGCGGCAGCCTGGGCGCGTCAGGCGACCTTGCGCCCCTTGCCCACCTTGCCCTGGTGCTGATCGGCGAGGGCGAGGCAACCGTCGACGGTGCGGGACCGGGTCCGGGTGCTGACGCGCTCGAGCGTGCGGGCCTGTCG
>JACCWY010000532.1 GCA_013697395.1 Chloroflexota bacterium
GCTCGGTGAGTCGCTCATCCATCGGCCGCCCATCATCCTCGCTCTGGTCATCGCGGAGACGAAGATCGGCCCGGACGACGCCGGGCCGATTGTAGGCGGGACGAGTGGCTCAGGCGGCAGGCTCGACCGCCTCCAGGAACCAGCGGCGGCGGCGGCCGTCGAAGACGACCGACGCACGGCCCCCGTCGTCGGTTCGCAGGACGAGGGTCACGCGCGGGCCGCGGCCGGCCGGGTAGGCCGCCCGCTCGTCGCGGACGGCGTCGAGCTCCACGACCCGATGGTGCCGGCCGTTCCAGCGAACCTCCGTCGGTCGATCCGCGTTCCGGTCCCAGCGGACATGTGCCTCGATGGGTGAGATCTGGACGAGTGCCATCGGTCTAACGCTCCTCACGATGCAGTCCTGCCCGGGCACTCGAACAGGTGTTCTATTCAGGAGTGCAGCATATCGAACACCCGTTCGATCTGTCAAGGGTCATTCGTCGTCGGTCGGGAGCACGGCCGGTCGCTCCCCGAAGTCGAAGCGTCGATGCGGCCGCTCGGTCAGCAGACGCGCTCGCATGATTGCGCGGTCGCCGAAGCGGTCGCGCACGGCGTCGATCGAGCGGGTCAGCCGGTCGGAGCGCTCGGGTGCGCCGAACAGCGTCAGCTGCTGGGCATCGCTCAGCGAGATGGCGGTCAGGCCGACGAGCCGCACGGCCCGGCCCGCGACGAGGGTGCGGCGCAGGAGCCCGAGCCCGGCCTGGTAGATCGGATCGGTCTCGCGAGTCTGGTGGGGCAGCGGCGCCTGGCGCGTGAGCGTCTCGAACCCCTCGTAGCGCAGCTTGAGCTGGACGGCGCCGGCCGCCTGGTCGTGGTGGCGCAGCCGCCCGGCAACCGAGTCGGCAAGGTCGAGGAGGGTTGCCTCGAGCTTGCGCGGGTCGACCACGTCGGTGTGGAACGTGTGCTCGTGCCCGACGCTCTTCGGCGCGTGGAACGCTTCGACCCGCGACGAGTCCGCGCCGCGCGCCCGCGACGCGAGGTCGGCGCCGTGCTTGCCGAATCGACGCTGGAGGGTGGATGGCTCGAGGGCCGCCAGCTGCCCGATCGTCGCCACGCCATAGTCGCCGAGCGCCTTCTGGGCCTGGGGGCCGACGCCCCACAGCCGCCGAATCGGCAGAGGCGCCAGGAATGCCGCCTCCCCGCCGGGCGGGACGACGACGAGCGCATCGGGCTTGCGCAGGTCCGATGCCACCTTCGCGCACAGCTTGTTGGTGGCGACGCCGACCGATACGACCAGCCCGACTTCGTCGAGCACGCGCTCCTTGATGCTTCGCCCGATCGTCGGCCCGTCGCCGAGCGCGGCCTCGCTGGCGGTGACGTCCAGGAAGGCTTCGTCCAGGCTGATCGGCTCGACCAGCGGGGTGTAGGACGCAAAGACGGCCATCACCTGCTGCGACAGCTCCCGGTACCGATCCGGCCGGCCGGGCAGGAAGACGCCGTGCGGGCATCGCCGGCCGGCGGTTCGGAGCGGCATGGCCGATTGGACGCCGTACTCCCGCGCCTCGTAGGAGGCGGCCATCACGACGCCGCGCTCGTTCGCGCCGCCGCCGACGATGACCGGCCGGCCGCGCAGCGACGGGTCGTCGAGGACCTCGACGCTGGCGTAGAAGGCGTCGAGATCGGCGTGGATGATCGTGCGCACGGGCTTGTCTCAGACCGACGGCGAGCAGATGGCCAGCATGCGCTCGCCCTCTGCCTCAGCGCAGCGTGCCGTATCGGCTCGAGAACGCCCTGCTGAGCCAGGGTGGGCCGGGTTGAGCTGGCGCGCCGCGAGCGGCGCCATCGGGTCGCTGCTAGAGGCGGCGGATGACGCCGACGACCTTGCCCTGGATCTGGACGTCCGTGGCGTAGATCGGCTCCATCTCCGCGTTCGCCGGCTGGAGTCGGATGCGGTCCTTCTCGCGGAAGTAGCGCTTCAGGGTCACGCCGTTGTCCTCCAGCAGCGCGACGACGATGTCGCCGTCACGCGCGGTCGCCTGGGGCTGGACGATGACGAAGTCACCATCGTCGATGAGCGCATCGATCATGCTCTTGCCCCGCACACGGAGGACATAGGAGTCCTCGCGTGCCTCCATCGAGCGAGGTACCTCGAGGGTCTCGGCCGCGTCGGCGTAGGCCTCGATCGGCTGGCCGGCGGCGATCTCGCCCATGACCGGCAGCGACAGCGTCTCCCGCTCGACCGGCATCCGGAACGGGGTCACCTTGGACGGATCCGCGGCCAGCTGTTGCGGCCGCGTTGTCAGGCGCAGCGCGCGAGATGCGTGCGTTCCGCGCTCGAGCAGTCCGTCTCGCTCGAGGGCGATCAGGTGGTGATGCACTGCGCTCGTGGAGGCCAGGCCAACCGACTCCGCGATCTCGCGGACCGAGGGCGGATAGCCGCGCTCCTCGACCGTGCGCGCAATGCAGTCGAGGATCCGCTGCCGTCGTTCCGCGTCATGCCTGGTCAAGAGAGCTCCCTCCGCAGCGAGTGGTGCGCTGCCGGCTGTGTCGGGGCACCGTAGCAGAACGCATGTTCTAATGTCAAACCGATGTGGCCCGCACCTCTGCTATCATGCCGACCCCAGCTGAGCCCACCGGAGTTCGCGTGAACCTGTCGTCCTCTTCGCGCTATCTGCGCATGGCGCGCCTCATCGTCAAGCTCCCTACCTACGCGCGCATGGTGTGGGGAATCCTGCGCGATCCGCGCACGCCGATTGGCCTGAAGGGAATGCTTGCCGCGGCGCTCGCCTACGTCGTGATGCCGGTCGACCTCATCCCCGACGTGATCCCGATCCTCGGCCAGGCAGATGACCTCACCGTGCTCCTCCTCGTGCTCGACCTCTTCATCCAGAACGCGCCCGCGGAGGTCCGAGCCGAGCACATGTCCCGAGCCAGCAACGGCACCGCCGATCTCGACCGCGACCTGGCCCGGCTGCGCGGGCTCATGGGCAACCGGTTCGATCGCATTCGCGACGATCTGCCCGAGCTGCTGGAGAAATACGGCCGCATGCGCGACCCCGATGAACTGAAACGCGCCCTGGCGTCCTGGCGACGCCGGCGGACGCGCCCGATGGACTCGAAGGAGCTCGAATGAAGGTCATCCTCAAGCGTGACGTGAAGGGGCTCGGTCGCGAGGGCGACCTCAAGGAGGTCAAGGGCGGCTACGCGCGCAACTACCTGCTCACCACCGGCGCGGCCGTCGTCGCCGACAAGGGGGCCGTCGCGAACTGGGAACGCCACCGTGACCAGCGCGAGGAGCGCGATCGGTCCGCGCGCTCCGATGCAGAGGCCACCGCCGAGAAGCTCCGCACCCTCAGGCTCGAGGTCCCGGTCAAGGCCGGCGAGCGCGGGCGGCTGTTCGGCGCCGTCACCGGCCACCAGATCAGCGACCTGATCCAGCGCGAGGGGATCGAGCTGGACCGCCATGCGCTGCACCTGCGCGAGCCGATCAAGGCGCTCGGCGACTACAAGATCGACGTCCGGATCATGCCGGGCGTGGAGACCACCGTCAGCGTCAGCGTCGTCGCGGAAACCTGAGCCGGGCGCCGCTCCGTGCCGGCGTCGCCGTCGAGTCCTGAGACACACGCTCCGCTCCGTGCTGGCCGAGCGTCGCGCGCCAATCCAGTTGGCCCTGTGACGGACGGGACTCCGCCCGTCGGTCGTTCGGCCAATGGGGTTGGCGCCATGATCATGGAAGGGGGCTACCCGACCCGATCTGGCGCCGACCTAGCCGGTTCGTCGGTCACAGGGCCAATTCGGTTGGCATTCGGGGCCGCGACCGGGCGACACCATCGCCGTCGCGTCCGCGCTGACGCCCGGATCGTGGCGGGGCGCGAACTCGCCCGTCGAGCGGCGCCGCCACCGCCATGTGGCACCATCCGTCCGTGACGGACGCGCGAGCCGCCGCCCGCGAGTGGGCGGCCACGTGGCAACGCTGCTGGGAGGCGCTCGACGCGACTCCGATCGTGGCGCTCTACGCCGATGGGGCGACCTTCTCGAGCCATCCGTTCCGCGACACCTACCGCGGACGAGCGGGCGTCAGTGAGTACGTCGAAGCGGCGTTCGCCGACGAGTCCGAGGTCCGCGCGTGGTTCGGCGAGCCGATCGTCGACGGCGACCGCGCCGCCGTCAGCTGGTGGGCCGCCCTGCGAGAGGCAGGCGAGGAGGTGACGCTGGCCGGGACGTCGGTCCTGCGCTTCGACGCCGATGGGCTTGTCGCCGACCAATGGGACGCCTGGAACATGGTCGCGGGCCACCGCGAGCCGCCCGGCGGTTGGGGCGGCTGAGCCGGGCGCGACACGCGAGCTGTCGCGTACGCCGCCGGTAATGAGGCAGTAAGTCCTCGGCGAGTACCTTCCACATGGCGTCCACAGTGGCCGGGCCGGATACCCACACCGGTGGGGATAAACCCATTGAGGCGGCTGAGACGATACCTGTGCGCCCGGCTCGACAGGTTCCGCAGACGGCGGTCCGGCCGGGCGTTACCCATGCGCCGCTTGCGTATGGGGCGGAAGGGCGACGATGAGCATCGACAAGCTGGCGCCGCAGGCGGTCGAAGCCGAGCAGAGCGTCCTCGGCTCGATCCTCATCGATCCCGACGCCGTCCTGCGGGTCGGCGACTTCCTCAAGCCGGCCGACTTCTATCGGTCGCAGCACGCCGACATCTACGAGGCGATGCTGGCGCTGCACGGTCAGCGCGAGCCGATCGACCTCGTGACCCTCGGCGACGAGCTTCGGCGTCGTGACCGGCTCGACTCGACCGGCGGGCCCGCCTACCTGACGCAGCTCATGAACGCCGTCCCGACCGCCGTGCACGCGGAGCACTACGGGCGGATCGTCGAGCGCAAGGCCGTGCTCCGTAACCTGATCGGTGCAGCCGGCAAGATCGCGGCGGTCGGATACGAGGAGTCCAACGACGCCGAGGTCGCCATCGACCGGGCCGAATCGATCCTGTTCGAGATCAGCCAGCGGCGGACGGACGGCGGGTTCCAGGCGCTCTCGATCCTGCTCGGCCAGGCCTACGACCGCCTCGAGTACCTCCACGAGCATCGCGGCCAGATCCTGGGCGTGCCGACCGGCCTCAGCCAGCTCGACGCGCTGCTCGGCGGCCTCCAGCCATCCGACCTCATCGTCCTCGCCGCCCGGCCATCGGTCGGAAAGACGAGCCTGGCCCTCAACATCGCCCAGCATGCGGCCGTCCGCGAGGGCAAGAAGGTGGCGGTCTTCTCGCTGGAGATGAGCAAGGAGCAACTTGCCCTGCGGCTGCTCAGCGCCGAGACCGGCATCAACCCCCGCCCGCTCCAGACCGGCTTCGTGGACGAGACCGACTGGAGCAAGATCGCAATGGTCATGAACGACATGGCCACCGCGCCGATGTGGATCGACGACTCGCCCGCCCTGTCGGTCATGGAGCTGCGGACCAAGGCTCGGCGGCTGGAGGCAGAGCAGCGCGGCCTCGACCTCGTCATCGTCGACTACCTGCAGCTCATGCAGCCAACGACGCCGAACAAGGACGCCAACCGCGTCCAGGAGGTCTCCGACATCAGCCGAGGGCTGAAGCAGCTGGCGCGCGAGCTGAAGGTCCCGGTCGTCGCGCTCTCCCAGCTGTCGCGCGGCGTGGAGCAACGAGGCAGCGCCGAGCCTCGCCTGTCGGACCTCCGGGAGTCGGGCGCGATCGAGCAGGACTCGGACGTCGTGATCTTCCTGTACCGCGAGGCCGAGCAGAACCCCGATGCCGATGTCGAGCTCATCAAGGCGAAGGTGGCGAAGCATCGCAACGGACCGATCGGCGAGGTGCCGCTCCAGTTCCGCAAGGCGAACACGCGCTTCTATACCGTCGCCGCACGCGAGGAGATCGCCGCGTACTGACGCTCGGCAAGCAAGCGATCGAGCGTGGCACGAGGGCTTGAAATCGGGGTGTACACTCGGGCGCTATAACGACCGGTCAACTCGTCTGATTCGGAGTTCGCTCGATCCGCGGGCCCTGCCCGCACGCAGATCCGGCCCTCGCAAGATGACAGCGACCGACCAGCATCGGGCCGGGTGCGACACAGGAGGCTCTGAGGAAGGGTGTACGCCGACAAGACCATCCGCTGTCGAGATTGCAGCATGGACTTCGTGTTCTCGGCTGGTGAGCAGGAGTTCTACGCCAGCAAGGGACTCGTCAATGAGCCGCAGCGATGCCAGAGCTGCCGGGCCATCGCCAAGCAAAACCGTGCGCTCGGGATCGGTGGCGGCAACGGCAACGGGGGCCAGCGGGAGATGCACGCCGCGGTGTGCGCCGAGTGCGGGGGCCAGGCGCTCGTGCCGTTCCTGCCGCGCAACGACCGGCCAGTCTACTGCTCCAACTGCTTCGACAAGGTGCGAGCCCGCGCCTGACGGGCCGCCCCTGGCCGGGCCGGCGCGACCGCTTTCGAGCCTGGCCGCCTGCGCTAGGATGAGGGCCTCCCAGCAGTCGAGGTCCACGTCGCCGCGCCATGTCCGTCATCGCCGTCGTTGGCGCCCAATGGGGCGATGAGGGGAAGGGCCGGGTCGTCGACTACCTGGCCCATGACGCGGACCTCGTCATCCGCTACGGCGGCGGAAACAACGCGGGGCACACGGTGGTCAATCCGCACGGCCACTTCAAGCTGCACCTGATTCCATCCGGCATCTTCCACCCCGGCACCCGCAACCTGCTCGGCAATGGCGTGGTCATCAATCCGCCCGCGCTCGTCGCCGAGCTGGACGGTCTCGTCGCCGCGGGGTTCGACTGCGCCAACCTGTTCATCAGCGACCGGGCACACCTGGTCATGCCATACCACGTCCTCCTGGACCAGCTCGAGGAGCGCGAGCGAGGAGCGAAGAAGCTCGGAACGACGTCGCGCGGCATCGGCCCTGCGTACGTCGACAAGGTTGCGCGCCGCGGCATTCGGATGATCGACCTGACGGAGCCGGACGCCTTCCGTGCCCGCCTGGCGGCCACCCTGCCGCGTGTGCGGCGAATCGTCGACGGCTATGGGGCCGGCGACGAGCTGGGCGCTGAGATCGGCGAGGCCACCGACGAGGG
This sequence comes from Chloroflexota bacterium, assembly GCA_013697395.1. Classification (GTDB taxonomy): domain Bacteria; phylum Chloroflexota; class Limnocylindria; order QHBO01; family QHBO01; genus JACDBZ01. Next base: position 7,067 of record JACCWY010000532.1, read on the forward strand.
CCGCATCGTCGAGGCCTACCTCGCGGCCGGCGAGCGGCTCGCCCACCACGTCGTGGACGGCCATGCGCTCGTGGACGAGGCGCTCGAGCGAGGTGACCACATCCTGCTCGAGGGCCAGCTCGGAACGATGCGGGACCTGGACTGGGGCATCTATCCGTACGTGACGAGCTCCTCGCCGATCCCGGGCGGGGCGAGCCTGGGCGCCGGGCTCCCCGCCGTCGCGGTCGACAAGGTCCTGGGCGTCGCGAAGGCGTACACGACGGCGGTCGGGGCCGGGCCGCTGCCGACGGAGCTGGACGGCGCCGAGGGCGAGCGCCTCCGCGAGCGCGGGCAGGAGTACGGCACCTCCACGGGGCGCCCGCGACGCTGCGGGTGGTACGACGCGGTGGCCGTGCGCTTCAGCGTTCGGCTGGCCGGCTACTCGAGCATCGCGCTCACCAAGCTGGACGTGCT
>JACCWY010000544.1 GCA_013697395.1 Chloroflexota bacterium
GCCCGCGACCCTGTTGCTGGCCGCGGGCCGTGTGCATGTCGATCGCGTAGTCGGGGATCTCCGGTCGCAATGATCCATCGGCAAAGCCGGCACGCGTCCAGTTCGTCAGCTCGTCGGAGGCTCGCTCCTTCGTGCGCGTGGCGAGATACCGAACGGCGTGGATCGCCACGAGCGTTCGATCGCCCTCCGCCCGCTCCCACCGGTGCGAGATGCGCTCGAGGGCCTCAACCACGACCGGCGCCATGGGTTCTCCCAGGCCGACGTCCTCGGCCGGCAGCGCCGTTCACACGTCAGGTGAATTCTTGCGCTGCCAGCCTCGCTCGCAAGGCGGTCTCAGCAGCCAAGTCGGCGATCATTGACACCCCGATTCTCGGGCGACTGGCCCTCGGTGAACATGGCCGGCACGAAACCGCTGTACCCCACTTGGTAGCTCCCGGCGACCTCGCGAGCAGCCCATGCCCCCAGCTGTGTCAGAGGCAGACGGTACGAGATCTCTTGCATGTTCTGCGTCTCGATAGCGGTGCACCCACTTGTAGGCGGTGGCGCGGCTCACGCCGAGCGTCTCAGCCGCGATCGCCGGCGACCAGCCCTCGACCAAGATCCGCTCAACCAGCAGCCGCCTCCCAAAGGGCGTCAGCTTGGCGGTACGATGGAGCATGAGAGCCCTCCCTCGGTGTGGAGCTTCGACAACCCCAAACCGAGCAGAGGGCTCTCAATCTGTCAACAACGTAAGTGGGAACGACACCTAGTCCGCCCGAGGCGTTCGTCCCAGCCGGTAGGGAACGTCCGCCACGATGGTGTTCGGTCGCGTGAACAGCCGGAGCTTGAGGCGGAGCGCCGTCTGGTTGTGGAGCAGGTTCTCCCACCAATGCCGAGGCACGAACTCGGACAGAACCACCAGCACCGGGCGTGACGGATCCTGCCGCTGCAGGACGTCGAGGTAGGCCAGCAACGGCCCGATGAGCGCCCGGTACGGCGACTCGATGACGACCAGCTCGGCACCACCAGCCCACTCGGCCCACTTGGAGCGAAGGCCATCGGCCGTGTCCGCGTCGTTGGTGACGTGGACCGCCGTCGCCTCGTCCGAGATCGAGTTGGCGAAGGCGATCGCCTGGCGCGCGGGCTCGTCGAGCCGCGCGATCGGCACGATCACGATGGGATGCCGCGCCTCGCGCTGGCCGGGCGGGATGCGCGCCAGTGCCAGTCCGGCCTCCACAGTGCGGTAATGCTCGCGAATGGCGAGCATCAGGAGCACGAGAACCGGGATCGCGATGACGACCATCCACGCGCCCGACAGGAACTTGCTCTCGACGACGATGAGGGCGATGACACCCGTCGTCAGTGCGCCGAGCCCGTTGATGGCAAGCCCCGGGCGCCAGCCCTCCTCGCGCCGCCGCCACCAGCGCACGACCATGCTCGACTGGGACAGCGTGAAGGCCAGAAAGACTCCGAGCGTGTAGAGCGGGATGAGCGCGGTGACGCTTGCATCGAAGACGACGAGCAGCAGCGCCGCCAGGCCCGAGAGCGCGACGATGCCGGTGGTGAAGGCCAGCCGTTCGCCGCGGAACGCGAACTGGCGCGGCATGAACGAGTCGCGAGCCAGGAAAGAGGACAGGCGCGGGAAGTCGGCGAAGGCGGTGTTGGCGGCCAGCGCCAGGACCAGCACCGTCGCGACCTGGATGAGGACGAAGAACGCACCGTCGCCCACCAGCACGCGGGCGATCTGCGAAAGGACGGTTTGCTCCTCGTGCGGGTCGGGAATGATCCCGATGGTGCTGGCCATGAAGCTGATGCCGAGGAAGAGCACCGCGAAGATCCCTGCCGCCCACACCAGCGTGATGCGTGCGTTTCGCCACTCGGGCGTCTTGAATGCCGGGACGCCATCGGAGATGGCCTCGACGCCGGTCAGCGCCGCCGCACCCGAGCTGAACGCTCGCAGGATGAGGAACAGCCCCAGCGCCTCGCCGCCACCCTCCGCCGTGAGCCACTCGGTCGGGGGCCTGTATTCGGGCAGCGTGCCGGTGAGGAGGCGCACGATACCGATGCCGACCATGACCAGGATGGCGCCGATGTAGAGGTAGGTCGGAGCCATGAAGATCGTGCCCGACTCGCGGATGCCACGCAGGTTGCCGAGCATCAGGAGCAGTACGATGACGACCGCCATGAGCACCCGTTCGCCGACGAGCTCCGGCACCACGGAGGTGATCGCCGCGACGGCGGCCGACACAGACACCGCGACGGTCAGCGTGTAGTCGATGAGCAGCGAGGCGCCGGCCACCAGGCCCGCGGTGCTGCCGAGGTTGTCGCTGGCGACGAGGTAGCTGCTCGCCCCATTCGGGTACGCGCGGATCGTCTGCCAGTAGCTCGTGGCGACGATGCCCAGGACGACGCAGATGGCGATCGTCAGCGGCATCGTGAAGCTTATTGCCCCGATGCCGGCGAACACCAGGATGCGCATCATCTCCTCGGTCGCGTAGGCCGAGGAGCTGATGTTGTCGCTGCTGAAGATGGCGAGCGCCTTCGTCTTCGAGAGGCGCTCGTGCTCCTCGCGCTCGCTGCTGATCGGCTTCCCGATCAGGACGGTCCGCAGCTTGCGGACGACTCGCGTCCAGCCCGGCCGATCGAGAACCGTGCGCTCGGTGGCGATCAGCTCGCCCTGCTCGCCCCGCTTGAAGATTTCCTCGTACGGGCGGACGATGCGAACATAGGCATCGCCCGGACGCTTGCCCCGCCTCGGCTCTCTGATCTCGAGCTGCGGCTCGATTCGCCGGTCTGCCACGGACGGTCAGCGCCGCCCCATGCCCGCAGGCATGACGACGAGGTCGGCACGGGCACCGGCCGTATCGGCCAGCTCCACCCTGACGCCGGCCATCCTCGCAATGCGGCGGGCGGCTGGAAGGATCTCGCGGGAGAGCGCCGTTCGGATCGTGACCCGGCGCGCCGAGCCATCCGCCACCATCGCGATGGCGGCACGAACCGGGTCGAGCCTGGAGCCGATGCGCGGCGGTTCCTCGCCGCCCCTTGCGTCCATGTCACCACCGTGACATCGGCCTCCAAGAGACAGCGCGCCCGCCTGCCGTCCGGGCGCTCAAGAAGCGCTCAAGATCCTCGCGCGCCGCGCATCTCCTCTTCGTCACGGACGCGGTAGCCGACGCCTGGCTCCGCAACGATCAGCCCGGACAATCGGCCGTCGGGGTGGCCCTCGTTGGCGTACTCGACTCCCCACACCGCCCGGAGCAGCCGGCCGCGGCTGACGACCCGCCCGACGTTGCCGAGCAGGGCCTTCAGCAGCTCGTACTGGCGCGGCGTCAGGTGGACCTCGCGGTCGTCGACGGCCACGCGCCGGCGAACCGGATCCAGTTCGAGCGGACCGATCCGAACGCGACCGTCCACTTCGATGTTCCCCCCGAGCGTTCGACGCAGGGAGGCGCGCAGGCGCGCATGGAGCTCGGCCATGCCGAAGGGCTTGATGAGGTAGTCGTCGGCGCCAGCGTCGAGCGCGGCAACCTTGTCGCGCTCCTGGTCACGTGCCGACAGGATGATGATCGGCGTGGTCGCATCGCGGCGGATCCGTCGCACCACCGCAAGGCCGTCGATCCCCGGCAAGCCGAGGTCGAGGAGGACGAGGTCCGGCCTGCCCTCCTCCCAGTGGCGCAGCGCCTCCTCGCCGTCCGACGCCTCTCGCACGGCATATCCGTGTCCGATCAGGTTGGTCGCGACGGCATGCCGGGTCGGCTCGTCGTCCTCGACGAGAAGCAGGCGGGCCAGGGGCTGGCTCACGACCGCGGCCCGGCCGCCGGCAGCGCCACGATGATCGCGAGGCCACCCAGCTCACTGCGAGCCGAAGCGACGGTACCCCCCATGGCGTCGACCAGCCCGGCGACGACGGCCAGGCCCAGCCCGACGCCACGCCGCGGCCCATCGCCGGAGCGTGGAACTCGGTAGAAGCGGTCAAACACCCTCGGCAGCGCCTCGTCCGGCACGCCCGCGCCGCCGTCCTCGACGACGAGCGAGACCGTCTCGTCGGTGTTGGCGATCGCGCGAACCCGGATCGCCGCGGCCGGGCCGGCGTACTTCACCGCGTTCTCGAGCAGGTTCGAGACGACCCGATCGAGGAGCGCGGCATCGGCCAGCACGCTCGGAAGCTCCTGCGGCAGATCCACCTCGATCCGACGCGGCTGCGCCGCTGCGCGAACGCGCTCCACGGCTGGGCGCACGAGCTCGTCGAGCGGGATCTCCTCGATGTCCGCGACGAGCGCCCCGCCCTGGATTCGGCTCATGTCCAGGAGGTCGTCCACGAGCCGGTTGAGACGCTCCGCCTCCGCATCGATGGCGGCCGCCGCCCGTCGCCGGTCGTCGCCGGACAGCTCGATGGCGGGATCGGCGAGGCTGCCGGCGCTGGCGCGGATCGTCGCCAGCGGCGTGCGCAGGTCGTGCGACACGGAGTCCACCAGCGCGCTCTTCAGCTCGTCGCTTCGGCGGGCAATCTCGAGCTCGGCCGCCTGGGCCACGAGGCGCTCGCGCCGCACCGCCTGCCCGAGCTGGTCGGCGGCAGCGGCCAGGAGGCGGGTCTCCTCGATGGCGGGCCGCCCGCTCGAAGCCTGGCGCTGCGACCACAGCGATCCGACATCCTCTCCGGCAGCACTGAGCGCCACCCGAAAGAGATTGGCGCGCTGAGCCGGAACATCCGCCGCGCCACGCCGGTCGCCCGGCCCGGCGGGCGGATGGATGCGAGTCCAGGATGCGGCGCCATCCCCCCGGTCCCGCTGCAGCACGGCATGCGTCCCGATCGGCGGTTGAGCAGTGGAGCCGCCATCGCTGTCCGCCACGACCCGCTCGTGGGCAACGGTGCTGCCGACCCCGACCCAGGTCCTCGTCATCCCCGCCTCCGTCGCCAACCGGCCGACGACCGATTGCATCGCGTCGGTCAGGCGCTCGGACGTCACGAGCAGCCTGGTCATGTCGAAGATCGCTCGCGCCTCGCGCTCACGCTGCTCCGCATCTCGTTCGCGATCCCGTTGGAGACCCGCCAGGCGCCCGCTGACGACCCCGACGAAGAGCAGCAGGAGGAGGGTCAGGACCTCTTCGGCGCGTGCGACGCCCAGCGTGAACCGGGGATCCACGAACAGGAAGTTGTAAACGAGGAAGGCGCCGATGGCCGTCGCGACGGCTGGTGCGGTCCCGAGGCGGATGGCGATGGCCACCACGCCCAGCAGGTAGACGGAAGACGCGTTGTCGAGCCGCAGCGCGGCTTCCAGTGCTGCGGCGAGGACGGTTGCCGCGACGAGCGCGACGGTGACCGCACACACCGCGAATGCGATCTTCCCCCGGCCGCCGCTCGCCGATCTCAGCACGGACCGATAGTAGGGCTCAGGCGGCGCGCCCCTCGAGTCGCAGGGATCGCAGCTGTGCGGTCGCGCGGACGATCGACGCCGTTGCGGTTCGATGCAGGCGTCGGGCCTCGGCCACCGCCTCGGCGAGGCTGGTCGACGGCGTGGCCATCACGGCGGGCTGCACGGTGCCCGTGTTCGGCTGCGTTGTTCGGTCCATGTTGGATCGTCCTCCCAGGTCATCGGTTCTGTTCCGACGATAGGCGCCGCCTCACCCGCAGCCATCGGGCGCACGTCGGTATCGGTCCTGCGCGAAACGACGGAAAGGTCGTGGCGGGATGACGTATCGCAGCGTCCGCTAGACTTTTCGACGGCCCGGCCCGTTGCGGGGCCTGGCCATCGGCCGTCGGCGTTCTCACCGCCGGCGGCCAGTCAGCGTGCTAGGCTTTCGCGCCATCGGCCGAGCCTGAGAGGACCGCCCCATCCCGTGACCGACGAGACCGTCGACTGCTTCAACTGCGGCCGCGCGAACCCCGAATGGGCCCAGGTCTGCCGGTCGTGCGGCGTGGCATTGCGTCACGGTGAGGAGCGCATCGCTCCGACCGGGCGCTATCCGACGGATCGCGACTCGCTCGTCTCGATTGCGGCGGTCATCGGCACGATCGCGCTCGCCGTCATCCTGGGCCTCTTCATCTCGAGCCTCAACCCGACTGATCCATCGGTCGGCCAGAACGGTGATCCCACGCCCACCGCCACGACGAGCGCGCCGCCGAGCGAGGCGCCCTCGGTGGCCCCAACGGCGTCCGTGTCCGTGGCGCCGTCCGTGTCCGAGCCCCCCGCCCTGAGCGGCGCCGTCGTCTTCGGGACCACCCTCGACGGGGACAACCAGGTCACCGACCCGACCGAGACCTTCACCCCGGGGATGGTGTTCGCGCACTCGATCACGAACAGCGAACCGTTCGGGGCCGCCGCCATCGGCGAGCAGGTCCTTCGCATCAACGACGACGGCACGGATGGGGACACGATCGTGGGCGCGCCGCAGAACCAGCTCAGCGTCGACCCGGCGGCCTCGACCGCGGGCTTCGTTGCCGGCGATGCAGGCAACTTCGTGCGCAGCTGGGGTACGGGTCTCTACGAGATGCGCATCTTCGTCGGCGAGACCCTAATCGCGCGGGGCCAGTTCCGCCTGGCCGAGGGCTGAGCGCTCGAGCTAGCCGTCGCCGCGCGCGATCTCGTCCCACGCATCGGCATAGAGCCGGGCATGGATCGGGAGGTAACCGGGATAGTCGCGGCGCGCAGCCTCCACGACCTTCGCGTCGAGTGTGAAGAGTGCCAGCGTGTCGGTGGTCTCGACCAGCAGCTCGCCGTTCGGATCGTAGGCGACGCTCGGGCCGCCGATGATCACGCCGCCCTCCGGATGCGGCCGGTTGACGCTCAGCACGTAGCAGCACGACGTGATGGCATTCGAGCGCCAGACCGCCTTCCAACGTTGGAGGGTGCGCTCCTCGCTGGCTCTCGGGTTGATGACCGCCACGACGCCCTGGGCACCGAGCAGCTGCGTGCCCTGCGGCCGGTTCGTGTCGGAGCACAGCTGGACGCCGATGGGCACGCCCAGCCCGTCGATCCTGCGCGGCGGCTCGCTGCCCGGCCGGTAGTGGCTCGTCTCCCAGAAGCCGGGCTCCTCGGGCAGGTGCAGCTTCTCGTACGTGGCCCGCAACCCACCGGAGCGGTCGAACACGAGCGCGCAGCTCGTTCTGGTGCCATCGGCAGCCCGATGGATGATGCCGCCCACCAGGCCGATGCCGGCCTCGGCCGCCGCCTCTCCCTGGATCCGAGACCGCTCGCCGTCCATGTCCTCGGCATCCTCGTCGTGCGCCTCCTTCGAAGCCGGGTGCCACGGGTTGAGAGGGAGCTCGGGCAGGACGGCGAGGTCGGCTCCCCGATCCGCGGCCTCTGCGAGCCGGGCGCGAAGGCGGGCGGAGCCATCGGGCTCCCAGAAGACCTCCGAGACCAGGGCAACCGTCAGCTTCCCGTCGTTGCGAGCCATGTTCACGGGCGCAGCGTAACGCGATCTTCTGCCGAATTCAGGCGGGGCCCGCGTTATCGAGATGACATGCCTCTGGCGGAGCCTATTTGCCGGGCAGGAGCCGCATCTGTCCCGCAAACCCGCGCTTCGCCGACGTAATGCGGCGGTTGCATGAATCTGACGGTAACTGGGCAGTAAGGCCGAGTGCGAGACCATCAACCGATGCGAACCAACGTGCCCATCGCGCTGCGAAGGCTTCGGGTGCGTCGCCGATGGCGCCAGCACGATCTTGGCGAGCGCGCCCGGCTCTCACGTGACACAGTCTCGCGGGCGGAGTGCGGTGAGCTCGACGGCCTCACCGTGCGTACCCTGTCGAAACTGGTCGACGCTTTGGATGCGACGCTCGTGATCGAGATCCGTTGGCAGGGCGCGGACCTCGATCGGTTGATCGACCGCGACCACGCGCATCTCCAGGAGGCTGCCGCTCACCGCCTCGGGATGCGCGGCTGGACAGCCCAGGCCGAGGTCAGCTTCAACCACTACGGCGATCGGGGCAGCTGCGACCTCGTAGCATGGCACGCCGCCACCCAAACGCTGCTGGTGGTCGAGGTCAAGAGCCGGTTGGGAAACCTCCAGGAACTGTTGCATCGGCTCGACACCAAGGCTCGGCTCGGTGGAGTGTTGGCGCGCCAGCTCAGTTGGCCCGAACCGCGCGCCGTTGTGCGTGCGCTGGTCGTTGCCGAGGATCGAACCGCCCGACGCATCCTCGCGCGCCACGCCTCGCTGTTCGGTGGGTTCGACGTCCGTGGACGGGCCGCCGTTCAGTGGTTGCGTGCGCCCTCGACGAGTACGAACGGCCTGATCTGGTTCGAGGAGCCGGCAAATTCAGGCGGGGGCCGCGCTATGACTGCTCAGCGCGTCCGAATGGGGCGTAACGACGGTTGAGCGCCGCAGGTGACCATTGGCCCGTCTCCTTGCCGAGGTAATGCGGTTGTGGTCGGAATCTGACGAAAGTCGCCGCTCAGGCCTGGGCCACCAGGGCGACGTAGTAGGACGCGTTGCGGGTGACGCCGGAATAGTCGCCGGGCCGCAGGCTGCCGATCTGGTTGTAGCGCTCGAGGAATCGCTCGGCGGCCTTGCGCCCGTCGCTCTGGCCGTAGCCGCTCGAGGCGGGCGTGAAGAACGGGCAGTCCATGTAGATGCCGACGGTGAACTTCTTGCCGGTGATGGTCTCGAGGGTCCTGCCGTCGCAGCGGCGCGCGAGGGCGAGCAGCTCCTCGTAGGTCAACCTACTCCCCCAGGAACTCGCGGACGAGGTTCTGGAAGTGGTAGACGCCGTTCTCGCGCTTGGCGCTGAAGCGGCCTGAGTCGTAGGCGCGCGACCGCAGGCCGCGCTGGACCTGCTCGCAGATGACGATGTCCTCCTGCTGGATCTCGTCGCTGAAGGCGATCGTCTGCTGCATCGACTCCCATCCCGGGCCGGTGCCGGGATCGGCGAAGAACCACTCGAAGATGGTGAGGGTCTTATCGGGTCCGAGCGGCAGGATGACGTTCGAGGACATGTTGTCCTGGTAGATGTTGAACATCGTGTTCGGGAAGAGCCAGTAGTAGAGCGCCGAGTCCTCGGCGCCGGGCTGGCGCAGGTAGCGCCGATCCACCCCCAGCTCCTCGCCCGGCTTCAGCTCCCGGATCGGCGCATGCTGCTTCGAGTAGTAGCGAAACTCCTCGACCCGATACGAGTCGTAGTCGAGCTCCTTGAACAGCTGCGGGTGCGCGATCGGCAGGTGGTAGCCCTCGAGGTAGTTGTCGACGTACACCTTCCAGTTGCACTCGATCACGTAGTCGCGCCGCTCCACCAGGCGCATGTTGTCGACGTCGTAGCCGGCGGCCGCAACCTCCCCCGGGATGACACCCATCATCTCGACCAGCGGTGGAGCGTCGGCGGAGAGGTTGACGAAGACGAATGGCCCCCAGCGCTCGACGCGGACCGGGACCAGCCCGAAGTCCTCCTTGCGGAAGTCCTCGGTCTCCTCCATCTCCGGGCACGCGCGCAGGGTGCCGTCGAGTCCGTAGGTCCAGCCGTGATATCGGCACTGGAGCGACTTGCGGTTACCGCGTGACAGCGCCACCTGCCCAGCGCGGTGGCGGCACACGTTGTAGAAGCCGCGCAGCTCACTGTCGAGGCCGTGCGTGATGACGATCGGCTCGTCGAGGACGTTGACTGGAACGAAGTCCCCCACTCTCTGGAGCTCATCGGTGCGGGCCACCAGCTGCCACGTGCGGCCGAAGACCCGCTCCTTCTCGGCCTCGAGGATCGCGGGGTCCAGGTAGTAGCGCGACGGAATGGTCGCCGCCTGGCTGAGGGGCGGGCGCGCGGAGGGAGTGGCCATCGGTCGCTCGGTCGTCGTCATGGCCTGAGTGTACCGATGCCGCCGAATGCCTTGCCGTACCGAGCGCGGAAGTGCTACAACGTGCCGACCGAGAGACCAGAGACGCCGGCGCGGACTCGGCGCGCCCGCATGGAGGAACAGATGGAGAAGATGCGACGCAACGCGGTCCTACCGATCGCGATGTTTCTGATGGTCGCGTGCCAGGCCGACCCGGGCGGTGGAACGGCGACCGCCCCAGCGAGCGCGTCGGAGGCGGCGCCGAGCGCCAGCCCGGCGGCGGACATTCCCGCCGTCGTCTGTGTCGGCGAGGCGACCACGTACCTCGACTGGCTGAACGGCGACCTCGAGCCGGACGTCCAGGACACGATCGAAGATCCTGGAGACGCCACGGGTGACCTCCTCGAGACCATCCAGGAAAACGGGGTTCTGCGAATCTCGACCGACGCGAATTACGAGCCGCAGTCGTTCCGAGAGCCGGACGGCTCATGGGTTGGCTTCGACATCGACGTCGGAACCGAGATTGCAACCCGCCTCGGCGTCGAAGCCGAGTTCCAGCACCAGGACTGGGAGATCATCACGGCCGGAAGCTGGTCGGAACGCTGGGACATCAGCGTCGGATCGATGACGATCACGACTCCCCGCAAGGACCTCTTCAGCTTCACGCAGCCCTACTACTACACGCCTGCGGACATTGGGGCCAGCACGCGATCTGGCCTGGCCAGTGTCGACGACCTTCCCTTCGAGCTTCCCGGCGACGTCGAGGCGCTGACTCGACCGACCGATGCGAACTGCATCGAGGAGATCACCGCCGGGCGGCCGGAGTTCGACCTCTTCATCACGTCGGGCACCGTGATCGATGCCGCGACTGAGGCCGGCCAGCCGGTGGTCAGGATCAGCGATCCGCTGTACCAGGAGAACCTGGCGGTTGCGATCGACAAGGCCGGACCGGCGCACGACGCGCTGTTGTTCGAGGTCGACCGGATCATCGGTGAGATGCACGAGGACGGAACCCTGACCGCGCTGAGCGAGGAGTGGTTCGGAGAGGACCTCACGCAGGATCCGTCCGGCAACTGAATCTTGACCAGGAAGACAGATTGAGGGCGGGGACGCCGAACGTCCCCGCCCTCACACATTGAAGGACCATGCCATGACTGCCGCAGTTGGCGCTCCCGAGCCGCCGATCGTGGCTCGCGTTCGTGCGGCTGAGGAGCGCTCTCGAACGACGTTTCGGCTGAAGGTCGCGGCCACCTGGATAGGCCTGATCGGTCTGATCCTGGCGGGCCTCTGGATAACCGGGAACATCGACGCCGCGTTCATCGGCGAATGGGGGCCGTTCATCGTGGGCGGGGCGGGCCTCACGATCATGATCTCGGTGGTGTCGATCGTGGTCGCCACCCTCCTCGCGCTCATCGGCGCGTTCGGCCGCCTGTCGCGCAATCCGTACCTCAATGGATTGGCCTCGCTGTACGTGTCGCTGGCGCGAGGCACGCCGCTCATCGTGCAGATCCTGTTCGTCTACCTGGCGCTACCGCAGGTGGGGATCGTGCTGCCGGCGATCCCGGCGGGCCTGATCGCGCTCAGCTTCAACTACGGCGCCTACATGACCGAGATCTTCCGGGCGGGGATCCAGGCGGTTCCGCCTGGCCAGCGCGAGGCGGCCGAGGCCCTGGGAATGCCGGAGCGACTGGTCATGCGCCGAATCGTCCTGCCCCAGGCGATCCGCATCGTGATCCCGGCCATCGGCAACGAGTTCGTCGCGATGATCAAGGACTCGTCGCTGGTCTCGATCCTCGCGGTCGAGGAGCTGCTGTTCCGTGCACGGCTCGTGGGTCAGCAGAACTTCCGAAGCCTGGAGGCGCTGGTCATCGCCGCCGCGATCTACTGGATCCTCACGATCCTGTTCAGCCACTTCCAACAGCGTCTCGAGCGGTGGATGGCGCGAGGCGACCGATGACAGCCGGTGGCGAGGTCATCGTCCGGGTCGAGGCCATCGAGAAGTACTTCGGCGACCACCACGTGCTGCGTGGGATCGACCTGGAGGTGCGGCAGCGCGAGGCCGTGATGGTCGTCGGCCGATCCGGGAGCGGGAAGACGACCCTCCTGCGCTGCATCAACTTTCTCGAGGAACCGACAGCGGGCTCGGTCGAGATCGACGGGCTTCGACTCGAGGCCGATCCATTGCAGGCTCGAAGCCGGCGGCACCAGGAGCAGATCCGGCAGATGCGCCTTCGCGCAGGCATGCTCTTCCAGGAGTTCAACCTCTTCCCGCACATGACGGCGCTCGGAAACTGCATGGAGGCACCGATGCGGGTGCTCGGTCAGGCAAGGGCGAGCGCTCTCGACCGCGCCGATTACTTCCTCGAGGTCGTCGGCCTGGTGGACAAGCGCGACCAATACCCCTCGCGCCTCTCCGGCGGACAGAAGCAGCGTGTCGCGATCGCTCGCGCGCTGTGCATGGAGCCGAAGGTGCTCCTCTTCGACGAGCCGACGTCCGCGCTCGATCCGGAGCTCATCGGCGAGGTGCTGCAGGTTATGGAGGACCTCGCGCACGGTGGCACGACGATGATCGTCGTCACCCACGAGATGCACTTTGCCCGCGAGGCCGCCGACCGCGTCATCTTCATGGAAGACGGCATGATCATCGAGCAGGGGCCGCCAGAGCAGATTCTCGACGCGCCCCGCGAGGAGAGTACGCGGCGTTTCCTGCGCCGCTTCCTCGACACCTGAGTGCCCCGGTGCGGGCAATGCTGATCAGATATTCACGGGGCGACTGATAACAGCTCGTCCGCTCTGGATCTCGATCGGCCATGCACCCGTGGACTCTTAGCATCAGAACTCCGTCACCGTCAGGATCCGAGTCGCGGCCGGCGGAGCTCGATCGCGGCCGACGCGGGGCGTTTCCTCACAGTTGATCGGCCACCAGTCCCTGGGTGAATGCGTGCCAGGAGTGGATGGCGCCAGACCGGCCACATCGGCCAAGCTTGATCGGCTGTCAGTCCCCCGGTGAATGGGTGCGAGGGAATGCCGACCGCAACCGAGCAACGCCTGGGCTAGGCCGTCGGGCGCCGAATGCGGTGAACGCCCGACGATGACGCGCTTCCTCTTCGAGCATCGGCGATGCACGAGAGGGCCGCGACACTGGATTGTGGGTCTCGCAGCCATCGGCGCATCGTGCGGCCATCCTGCGGGAATGCAACCCTGAGGATGGCGGCATGCGCGGCCACGCGTCGGCGGTTCGTGGGGCTGTCGCGAAGGATGACCCAGCTGCTGACGGAGGTGACCTTCCAGCCCCGCTCGCTCGCGATCCGCGGCGCCAGGCGCCGATAACGATCGACGGAGCCAATCAGGCCCTGGACATCGACCAGGTCCGTCTTCAGCTCGATGACCAGCAGGGATCCGCGCGGTGGATGGAATGCAAGGACGTCGATCACCCCGCGCTCGCCGTAGATCGCGAATGTGGTCTCGGGCGAAAGGAGCCACGGCCGGCCGCAGAACAGCCTCGCAACTGCGACGTGCATCGCCGCGTGACCGGCGTTGAGCATACGGTCGAGGTCGCCGCCGCGCCACCGCGGCGTCCAGTCGACCCGGATCTCGAGCGCCTGAGCGACCCGTAGAACAGCATCGATCGTCAGCATCCGGAGGTGTCCCCGTTCGATGCGGGAGACGGTCGGCTGTGAGACCCGGGCAACGGCGCCAACATCGACCTGTCTCCATCGTTTCCGAATCCTGACCGCGCGTACGACGGCTCCGAGTCGAAGAGCATCCATCGGGGGAGTGTGTGTGATCGCGGCTTATCGGCCGGTTACCCGACGGTTATTCACCGGACGACTGCGTGGCGCCATCAGTGCCGCATTGCCGCGCAGTTATGCACCCGAGGACTGCATGGCGCCATCAGTGCCGCGATGTCGCGCAGTTATGCGCCCGAGGACTGCAAGCTGAAGAATCGGGTCAGATCCGATGCCAGGCGACGGATCTCACGCTCAGGCATTCCACCATCGGGCGGTATCGAGCCCAACTTCGGCCGCCAGTAGTCCCCCGGTGAATCGGTGAGAGGAATCCACGCCTACAGCGCCGGCGCCTCCGACCCGAGCCCGTGCCGCCGCTCCTCGGCCCGCCGGCGCAGGGGGAAGACGATGTCGCGCAGCACGACGTCCGCCACCGCGACCAGCGGAATCGCGATGATGCCGCCCACGATCCCGGCGATCGAGGTGCCCGCGACCACGCCCAGCAGGACGGCGATGGCGGAGAGGTTGACGATCCGGCCCTGGATGTAGGGCGTGATGACCGAGCCCTCGAGCTGCTGAAGCACCACCAGCCAGGCGGCCATGAGCAGGCCCGTGGCGGCCGAGTCGGTGAGGGCGACGAGGACGATCGGCCCGCCGGCAATGAAGGCACCCGCCAGCGGGATGGCGGCGGTGGCGAAGCTCAGCGCCCCGAGCGGTACGGCGAAGGGGACGCCCAGCACGAGCATGCCGGCCGAGGACCCGATACCGATGATGGCCATGACCAACAGCTGGCCGCGGACGTAGGCGCCGAGCCGCAGCAGCGCGTTGCGCGACACGCCGACCAACGCGTCGCGGTCCCGCTCGTCCACGAACTCGAGCGCCCAGCCGCGGGTGCGGTCGCGCTCGATGAGCATGAGGGCGGAGAGGAAGATCACGACGAGGGCGTTCGTCAGGATGCCCGCCAGGGTCAGGGGCACGCTGAGGAGTGAGCCAAGCTCGGGCAGCGAGCCCTGGGCGCCGGACGTCAGGCTGTTCACGATCTCCTCGCCTCGCCCGGCACCGGCGATCCCGTCGATCAGGGAGATGGCGCCGTCCCGGAGGTCCTCCGCGATGCGCGGCGCATCGTCGACCAGCTCGACGACCTGCCGCACCAGCGGCGGGAAGATCAGGAACAGGACGAGCGCGAAGAGGCCGATGAGCAGCACATACGAGATCAGCACCGCCAGGACGCGCGGCAGGAATCGCTCGAAGAACCGGACGACGCCGTACAGGCCGGCCGCGAGGAGGATGGCGAGGAACACCAGGATGAGGAGCAGCCGCAGCTGGTAGAGCAGGTACGCGGCGAGAACCACGCCGACGACCACGAGGCTCGCCCGGAACGTGATGCCCGCCACGCTGCGCGGCTCGGCCGGCTCGACCACCGTGACCGAGGTCGTGGGCGGAGGCGGCGGGCTCATGAGGCGTCCGACCGTGCCGCGCCAGAGGGCGCCCGGGAGCCGCGTGAGGCTACGAAGGATTCGACCGATCAACGGGCCCGGATGCCGTAGCCGGCGGCGCGAGGCAGCCGAGCCGCCTCGTCCTCGGGGCGGACCCGCTCGGTCGCCGGTATGAGCGCGGCAGGGACGTCGGCCGGCTTGCCGCCCTCACGATCGATGAGCCAGCGCAGCCCGACCTGCGTCAGCGTGGCACCCCCGGCCGTGCCGGGCTCGATGAACGGCGCCACGACCATCTTCCGTCGCGCGAGGGACTCGACCGCCAGCTGCATCCGATACGGGTCGACGCCGAGCTCATCGGCGAGCGGCGCGAGGTCGACCGTCGCATTCGGGAAGCGACGGAGGAAGCGGAGGATGGCGGCGTCGAGCTGCGCGGCGTCGATCGGCGCATCGGCTGCCGATGGCACGGTGGCGACTTCCGCGGCCTGCTTGCCTCCCGGCTTGACAGTCGAGCCGGGGTCGGCCGGCTCCGGAGGCCGCTTCGCGCGTTTCGTGATCACGCGCCGAAGGATAGCAAGCGGATCGGCGTAGACTGCGGCCCTCGTGACCGAGCTCGACCCGTATACCGTCATCGGTGTGCCCCGCACCGCTTCGCGCGACGAGATCGCTCGGGCGTACCGGCGCATGGCGAAGCGGTTCCATCCCGACGCCGACACCGGGGCGCCGCACGCTTCCATGGCCCGCATCAACGAGGCCTGGCGCATCCTGTCCGATGCCGCTCGCCGGGCCCGATGGGACCGGGCACACACCATCGTCGAGCCCGCACCGTGGGCGGCGCCCGGCATGGGCGAGCGAGCAGTGCGGGGGCGCCGGCCGTCGGCGAGGCCGGTCACGCCGCCCGAGACCCGCGACTCCGGCTGGCTGGCCGTGGTGGTCGTCGGGGCTGCAACCCTGCTCACCGTGGTCGTGGTGGTCGGCATCGGCCTCGTCGCGGCAACGCCGTCGGTGGGCGAGCAGCCTCGCTTCACGACCGATGCGATGAGCTTCGTGGATCCCGGGGATTGGGTGATCGCGGCGGGAGTGACTGATCAACCGGCCGACCACCGCGTGCTGGCCCATGTTGTGACATTCGCGATCGAGCCGCTCTCCCTCTGCACGAGCTTCGAGGAGCCGTGCGAGCTGACAGCCGACGTGATCCCGCCCGGCGAGGCCTCCATCGTCATGACCGCCTGGGAGTCCGGACCGCCGCCGGTGCCCGACCCGATCCAGCGACGCGCGTACGGGCTCGACGCCCAGCGCATCATCGGCGACGAGCCCGCCGCCTTCCGCCTGCGGCGGTTCACCGACAGCGCAATCGCCTGGTGGCAGCTCAGCCCGCCCGGCTTCCCGGACCGATGGATCGAGGTCGAAGCCACCATCGGCGGCCAGGTGATCGAGCAGGACGCCGTGATGCGCGCGATCGAGCGACTGCTGGCGACCGTGCAATTCAGCCCCTGAGGCGTCCGCACCAATCTGCCCGCGTCAAGGCGATAGCGTTGATCGGGTGGCTCGGCTGGTGAGGCTTGCAGCTGGTGGTTGCTGCGATGGGACACGCTCTTGCTCCTCGTCCCGGTGGCGGTCCTCTCGCTGGCGATCCTGTCCGCCGGCATCCTGCCCTTCCCGCTGCTCCGGTTTCTGCTCGTCCTGATCGTCGGCAGGCTCGTCGGCCGCGGCGGCTGACGGCGATTACTCGAGGAGCCCGCCGGCGCCCAGCTCTACGGGACGCTCGGTCCACTCGCGCAGCTCGGGCGGCACCGGCGGAACCAGCTGGGACCACGGCTCCATCCGCGCGTCGACGTAGAAGTTCACCTGAAGGGCCGGATCCAGGTCCGGGAAGTCGGCACGGATCTGTGCGCCGCGTGTCTCGCGCCGTTCGATCGCGCACCGCAGGGTGGCCTCGGCGGCAACCAGTCCGGCGCGCAGGTCGAGCGCTTGGGCGAGGTCCGTCCATCCTTCGGCGCCCGGCCGCACGTCGACGTTCGCCGCGGCCTCCCGAAGGGCAACGACCTCCCGAATGCCCTCGCGAAGGCCGATCTCGCTGCGCACGACACCGCACTGCTCCCACATCAGATCGCGCAGGCGGCGCTGGAGTGGGCGCGCCAATTCTGGTCCCGGCCGGGTGAGCGCATCGAGGTCCGCCAGCCCGTCATCGATCGCCCGCCGTGACCGGGTGAACACCTCGCCTTCGAGCGCGAATGCCGCCGCCGCCTCACCCGTCCGCCTGCCCGCGATCAGGGCCTCGCCGAGCGAGTTCCCGCCCAGCCTGTTCGCCCCGTGGAGGCCGCCGACGCACTCGCCGGCCGCGTACAGGCCTCCGATATCGGTGGCGTGCGTCTCGGGATCGACGACGATGCCACCCATCGTGTAGTGCGCGGTCGGCGCGACCTCCATCGGCTCACGCGAGATGTCGAGCATCTGCCACTCGATGAACTGCCGGTACATGCGCGGCAGCTTCTCGGTGATGTAGTCCCTGCTGCGGTGGCTGATGTCGAGGAACACGCCGCCGTGCGGGCCGCCGCGACCCTCGGCGATTTCCGTGTAGTTCGCCAGCGCCACCCGGTCACGTGAGCTCAGCTCGAGCCGAACCGGGTCATAGCGCTCCATGAATGGCTCGCCGAGGGCGTTGGTAAGCCGCCCGCCCTCGCCGCGCACGGCCTCGGTGACGAGGGTCCCGGCCGCTTCCTCGGGGAAGACCATCCCGGTGGGGTGGAACTGCACGAGCTCCATGTCCATGAGACGGCACCCGGCGTCGAGCGCCAGGTGCATGCCATCACCGTAGTTCTCGTCCCGGCGCGAGGAGCTGCGCCGCCAGATGCGCGTGTGGCCACCGGTGGCGAGGATGACCGCGTCCGCCAGGTGGACGGTCCGCTCGCCGGTGCGGAGATCGAAGGCCAGCGCGCCAAAGCAGGTGCCGTCCGCTACCAGCAGCCGCGAGACGTACTGCCCTTCGTCGACGCGGATCCCGAGCTCTGCACCCTTGGCCGCCACGGTGCCCTGGATGGCACGTCCGGTGTAGTCACCGGCATAGCACGTCCGCCGCCACCGGTGGGCACCGAAGAAGCGCTGGTCGAGCTCCCCGTCCGGGGTCCGCGCGAACTCGCAGCCCCAATCCGCCAGCTCCTGGACTGCCGCCGGGGACTCGCGGGCCATGATCTCGACCGTCCGGGGATCGCCGAGGAAGTACCCCTCGCGCACGGTGTCGGCGAAGTGCTGTTCCCACGAATCCTCCGGATCGCGCGTGCCGAGCGCCGCGTTGATCCCGCCCGAGGCGAGCACGGTGTGGGCGTCGAGCGGCGCGCGCTTGGCGAGCAGGTGAGCCTGGACGCCCGCCTGCGTCGCGGCGATCGCGGCGCGCCACCCGGCGGCGCCGGTTCCGATGACCAGGACATTGGCCGTCTCGGTTCGGTGCATGCCCCAAGGCTACGCCACCGAGCGGTCGCCCCACGCCATCACGGTGGCCGATTGACCGCGGCGAACCGCGTCACCTAGGCCAGGCGATCCTCCGGATCCGATCGGAGCTCAACGGCCACCGGCACGCCTGCGGCACGGCGAACCAGCTCGCCCAGGCGGTCGTCCCACGCCACTCGATCCGGCAGCCGCACCTGGCGGGTCGCGCCGGCAACTGAGATGGTGAGCAGCACCGGCGCCGGCCCCGGACGACCGGCGAGGGCAGTCTTGATCGACTCTATGACCCCCAGCAGCCGATCGGTCGGCACGTCGCTGTCGATCGAGACGCTCACGGTCGCAGCGGACGATTCCGGCGCCGACTGAATCGGCACTGCGTCAGCGGGAGTGGGCGTGTCTTCCAACGGCTCGGGTGCGCCGATCGCTGCGGCCGTCGCCTCGGCCACAGCCACCGCAACGCGGGCCTCGGCCTCGACCGGGATCGGCTCGCGCGGCGTCCCTCCGGCCCAGACGCCCTGTGCCCGGTCCCAGCGACGGCCGCCGCCTCCGCGGGCCGCAAGCAACTGATCTCGCTCGGCGCCATACGCTACCGGGCCCATGCGCACCGCGTCGTCCCAGGCATGGACCGCCTCGCACAAGATCTGGGGCGACTCGTCGCGTCGATCGATCCGGCCGGAGACCAGGACGATCGAATCATCGGCCCATGATTGCGCCGTCTGCTCGAACACCTTGGGAAAGACGACGACCTCGACCGATCCCTGCATGTCCTCCAGGGTCGCTACCAGCATGGTCGAGCCGGCCCGCGTGACCACGCGGCGTGACGAGATCAGGATCCCGCCGAGCGTGACCTTGGCCTGGTCGGGCTCCTCCGCCAGCTCACCGGTGTATGCGGTCACGTAGTCGGGCAGCTCGCCGGCGATGTCGCCCAGCGGGTGCTCCGACAGGTAGAGACCGATGAGCTCCTTCTCCCACCGCAACCGCTCGCGGCGCGGGATCTCCTCCCCACCGTCCAGGAACTGGACCGACTCGTCGCCGGCGGCCGGCGCGAACAGGTCGAACATCGTGAACTGCCCCGCGGCCACGTCGCGCTGGTGGCGCTGGCCGTTCTCGAGCGCTCCGTCCAACGCGGAAAGCAGCGCGCCGGCGGTTCCCAGCGATGCGACCGCGTTCGCCTTGATGAGCGACTCCATGACACGCCGGTTCACGGTCCGCGGGTCGACCCGCCGGGCGAGGTCGTCCAGCGAGCGGAACGGACCGGGCTCCTCTCCCCCGTCCCGGGCGGTGGTGATCGCCTCGATCGCCCCTTCGCCGACATTCTTGATGGCGGCGAGGCCGAAGCGGATCGCCTCGGGGAGGCCGGCGGCATCGGTCTCAACGGTGAACAGGGCGGATGACTTCTGCACGTCGGGCGGGCGCACGTCAATCCCCAGGCGACGGCACTCGGCGATCACGGCGGCGACCTTCTCGGCGCGCTCTCGGAAGCCGTTCATCACGGCGGTCATGAACTCGATCGGGTAGTTCGCCTTGAGATAGGCCGTCTGATAGGCGATCAGCCCGTAACAGGTGGCGTGCGCCTTGTTGAAGCCGTATCGGGCGAAGGGTTCGAACTCGCGGAAGACCTGGTCGACGATATGGGACGGGATTCCCTTCTTCTTCGCCCCGGCCTTGAACTTGGCCTCGTGCTGGCGGAGGACGCCCTCCTTCTTCTTGCGGATGGCGTAGCAGAGGTTATCGGCCTCGGGACCGGTGTAGTCCGCCATCGCGATGGCGGCGGTCATGATGTCCTCCTGGTACACGAAGATCCCGTAGGTGTCGCGCAATGCGGGCTCCAGCGAGTCGTGCAGGTAGGTCACCGCCTCCAGGCCGTGCTTGCGCCGGATATAGGCGGGGATGTTCGCCATCGGTCCAGGGCGGAAGAGGGCGACCATGGCGGCCAGGTCGCGCACCTCGGTCGGCTTGAGCTCCTTGACGTATAGGCGCATGCCCGAGCCTTCCAGCTGAAAAACGCCCATCGTCTCGCCGGTGGAGAGGAGCTCGAAGGTCTTGCGATCGTCCAGCGGAAGCGCGTCGACGTCCAGGCGAACACCCCGGTGCTTGTCCACCAGGTCGACGGCATCGGCCAGGATCGTCAGGTTGGTGAGGCCCAGGAAGTCGAACTTCAGGAGGCCGAGCGCCTCGCAGGCGTGCATCTCGAACTGGGTCATGGTGGTCTTGCCGTCGGTCGCGCGCTGGAGCGGCATGATCTCGGTCAGGGGGTCGCGGCTGATGACGATCCCGGCGGCATGCGTCGAAGCGTGCCGACTCACCCCCTCGAGCTGCTTGGCGATGCCGATCAGCTTGTCGACCCGATCGTCCCCCGCCATGAGCTCCCGGAGGGGGGACGACGTGTCCACGGCCCGCGCGAGCGAGATGTTCAGCTCGTTCGGGACTGCCTTGGCGACCCGATCGGCCTCGGCGTAGGTCAGCCCCATGGCGCGACCGACGTCGCGGATGGCGGCCTTTGCCCCCAACGTCCCGAAGGTGATGATCTGCGCCACCCGGTCGTCGCCGTACTTGGCGGTGACGTACTGGATGACCTCGTCCCGGCGGCTGTCCTGGAAGTCGATGTCGATGTCCGGCATCGTCACCCGGTCCGGGTTGAGGAAGCGTTCGAAGGGCAGGCCGTACTCGAGCGGGTCGACCGGCGTGATCTTCAGCGAGTAGGTGACGATGCTTCCCGGGGCCGATCCGCGGCAGGTGATCATGATCCCCTGATCCCGCGCAAATCGCGTGAAGTCGGCCACGATCAGGAAATAAGCGCTGTACCCCATCCGGTCGATGATTCCCAATTCGTAATCCAATCGGTTACGAATGGCATCGGTCACCGTGCCGTATCGGTCCAGGATTCCGCGCTCGCACTCCTTGCGCAGCCAGGAGGCCTCGGTCTCGCCCTCTGGCACCTCGAAGTGCGGCAGGCGGAGGCCCGAGAAGTCGAGCTTGACGTTGCACTGCTCCGCGATGAGCAGCGTGTTGTCCATTGCGTCGGGCAGCTCGCCGTTGAAGAGGCGGCGCATCTGGGCGGCCGACTTCAGGTAGAACTCGTTGTTCTCGAAGCGCATCCGGCCGGGCGTGTCGACGTTGCTTGCGGTCTGGATGCAGACCAGGAGGTCGTGCGCCTCGTACTGGTCGGGGCTGGTGTAATGCGTGTCGTTCGTCGCGACCAGCGGGATGTTCAGCTTTCGCGCCAGCTCCACGAGCTGCGGATGAAGGCGCTGCTGCTCCCCGATCCCGTGCTCCTGGACCTCGATGAAGAAGTTCCGGTCGCCCAGGATGGACCGATACTCATCGGCCGCTCTTGCCGCGGCGGCCTCGTCTCCCTGGCCCAGGCGCTTGAGAACCTCCCCACCCAGGCAGGCCGATGTGCCGATGAGGCCCGCGCTGTGCCGCGCCAGCAGCTCCTTGTCGAGCCGCGGCTTGTAGTAGTAGCCGTCCAGGTGCGCGGCGGTCGTCAGGGCCAGCAGGTTGCGATACCCGACGTCGTCTTTGGCCAGTAGGATCATGTGGTGGTAGTCGGCGTCCTGCTTGCCCTCCTTGTCGGCCATGCCGCGTGGGGCGACGTAGGCCTCGACGCCGATGATCGGCTTGATGCCGGCCTGCTTGGCGGCGGCGTAGAACGGGATGACCCCGTACATGGACCCGTGGTCGGTCAGCGCCAGCGCCGGCATCGCCTGCTCGGCCACCCGCCGCGTCATCTCGCCGATGCGGCTCAGCCCGTCGAGCAGGCTGAACTCGGAGTGGACGTGGAGGTGGACGAAGGAGTCAGAGCTCTGGTCAGGGGGTTGCTGGGTCACCGGTCGATGTTGACAGAAACGCCGATAGCGGCGGCCCGCGCCTCAGCAGGGACGTCGGCTTGCTCTCGGAAAAGGTTGTCGGGACCGGTGCGC
>JACCWY010000547.1 GCA_013697395.1 Chloroflexota bacterium
GAGCGGATCCTGCGCCACTGAGCGCTTTGGTAGACTTCGCCCTCGCGTACAGAGCTCAAGCCGCCCGCCGACCGTGCGTGGCAGGGAGGATCGATGTCAGGCCACAGCAAGTGGTCCCAGATCAAGCGACAGAAGGGCGCAAATGACGCAAAGCGCGGAGCGCTCTTCACGAAGCTTGCCCGAGAGATCATCACCGCCGCGCGCCAGGGTGGCGCTGACCAGGACGCCAACTACCGTCTCCGCATGGCCGTCGACAAGGCCAAGGCCAACTCGATGCCTGCCGAGAACATCAAGCGCGCGATCGAGCGCGCGACCGGCAGCGGCGCCGATGCCGAGCAGTACGAGGAGGTCAGCTACGAGGGCATCGGTCCGGCGAACGTGGCGGTGATCGTGGCGGCCATGACGGATAACCGGAACCGCACCGCCTCGGAGATCCGCAGCGTCTTCAGCAAGTCCGGCGGGTCCCTGTCGAACGTCGCCTGGCAGTTCGAGCAGAAGGGGATCATCAGCGTCCCGCTGAACGGGTCGGATCCCGACGAGGTCACGCTCGCGGCCATCGATGCAGGTGCCTCCGACGTCTCGAGTCCCGACGCTGGGGCCATCGTGGTGACCACCGAGCCTGCGAACCTCGAGGCCGTCCGGCGGGCCCTCGCTGAGCAGGGGTTCGAGGCGGAATCGGCCGAGCTGTCGATGGAGCCGACCACGAAGGTCGACATCGCCGACGAGAAGACCGCCAAGCAGGTGCTCGTCTTCATGGAGCGCCTGGAGGATCTCGAGGACGTTCAGAACGTCTACGCCAACTTCGACATCCCCGCCGGTCTGATGGAGCAGCTCGAAGCCCAGGTTGTGTAGGCAGGCCGACCCGCAGGCGGGTGGATGACGGTAGAGCTCCAGCCGACTCGTCAATTTCAGGTGACCGCCGCATTATCGTGCTGAAAGCCGCCAATCACGGACAGACGCGGCGCACAGCCTGCACTACGGTCCGATACCTCGCTGGATCGGCCCTATTGCGGCCGTGGCCTGAATGTGCCGGAACAGTTCCCCGAAATCATGCCGCCAGCTCCTGCAGGGCAGGGACCACCTCGCGGCCGATCAGGTGCAGGTGGCGGACGTCCCACACCTCGGGCATGTTCACGATCAGATGCTCCACGCCGGCGGCGGCCTGGGCCCTCGCCCGCGCAAGGACGTCGGCCGGCGTCATGCGGCCCCGTCGCAGGTCGACCTCATCGAGCGCGGTGACCTCGATCTCTCGCACGTCCCGCCCGAGGTTCTCGCAATGGGCGCGCAGGACCGCCAGCTTGGCGCGAATCTCGTCCGGCTCCAGCACCAGGAAGTTGCATGCGTCGCCGTAGCGGGCGACCAGGCGCAGGGTCCGTCGTTCGCCGTTGCCGCCGACCATGATCGACGGGTGGGGGCGCGACAGCGGCTGTGGCCGGATGATCGGCTCGGCCAGGGTGGTGAAGCGGCCGGCGAATTGGGATCGGTCGTCACGCCACAGCTGGTGGGCGATCTGCAGGGTCTCCTCCAGGCGCGCGAAGCGCTCCCGGCGATCCGGCCACTCGATCCCCAGCCCCCGCGCCTCGCGCTCGTACCAACCGGCGCCGATCCCGAAGGTGAGCCGTCCGCCGGAGAGGACGTCAACGGTGCTCGCCGTCTTGATGAGCAGCCCGGGCTCGCGGAAGAGGGCGCAGCCGACCAGCGCACCAAGGCTGACCCGCGAGGTTGCGCCCGCCAGGAAGCCCAGCGTGGCGTAGGCCTCCAGCATCGGCTCGTCGGGGCCGCCCCAGCCGCTATCGGCGGGAAGCTGAAACAGGTGGTCCATCACCCACAGCGAGTCGAAGCCGGCAGACTCCGCCGCCTGCGCGATCTCCACGAGATCGAGATGCAGGCTGGCCGTGCCTCCCGGGTACGAGAACGACGGGAGCTGGAGCCCGAGGCGCACTCTGTCAGCCCTCTGTGCCGGTCTGGCGCCGTCGTGGACGGGCGGGCGCCCTCGACGCCGCGGACGGACCAGTCGCGGCGCCGAGGTACCCGCTGAGCAGCGCGCCGACGTCAGGCACGGTCTCCGTGCGGAGCCGATAGCGCTTTTGCCCGACTCCGACCGCGACGAGGCCGGCCGAGCGAAGGACGATCATGTGGTGGTGCATCGTGGTCTTGGCAACGCCGAACATCTCGGCCAGCTCCATGAGCGTCTTCTCTCCGTCGGAGAGCACGCGCAGGATCCGCAGCCGCTTCTCGTCGCCGAGTGCCTTCGAGAGGCGCACCAGGCGAAGCGGCGGTGAGTCGGCATCGGCGGAGACGCTCTCATCGGCCACCGGGTAGATGATGATCAGGGCCTCGCCGAGCTCGAGGTACGAGACGAGCGGCCGATTCACAAAGCTCGGCACCATCACCACGCGGTCGATGCCCGGGCGCGGTGCGAATTCCACGCCGTTGGTGGCGGTCGTGACGAACTGGTCGACGGGCAGGTCGCGCAGCAGGTCGCGCTTCATCTCGGCATCGCGCTCGATGATCGGCATGATCGTCAGCGACTCAGGCTTCCAGACGCGCTCGGCCCACAGCTCGAGAACCTCGATCAGCTCCCGCTTGTATCCCTCGCCGTCGACGTCGAGAACGCGACGGAGATAGTCCGTCCACGGCTCCCACTCGGGATGGGAGGTTCGGAGGAACTCGGCCTTGGCGTCGGCGTCTCCCGCGATGGCGGCTCGGATCACACTCGGCGAGGTCGTGCGGCGCGTGTCGCGAGCATAGAACTGCACGAGGTGGAGGCGGATCTCGTCGGCTTCGGTCTCGCGCAGGTGCTCGAGGAAGGCCGGGATGTCGCGCGGCGTCGGCGTGTCGTAGCCGAGGCCCATCAAGTGAATGAAGGTGTCGGAGTCGCCGTGGGAGACGGAGGTGATGCGTTCCAGCAGATCGTCACCGGCTCGGCGGCGAGCCTCGGCGACCCATTCAGGGCCGATCTCGTACGTGTCGGCCTCGCCCGTGTCGAAGGTGGTGACGAGCGATTCGAGCAGCTCGTATGCGGGCGACACGTCGATGGTCACGACGGGCGGGGTGCCGGGGCGACGGGTGGGCGCCATCGGTCAAACCTCCGGGTGTGTGGTCAGGCGGCGCGGCGGAGTGCCGAAGGCGGAGCGGGCCGCTCGACCCGCTCGCCACTCAGCATGCTTCCGGCCGCGATCATCGCGTGACCGACCCGCACGCGCAACGCGACGGCCGGTCGCGTCGAGGGCGTGGTCGGTTGCGTGCGCAGCTGCGTCTGGCGGTCCCGAATCAGTGAATCCAGGACGCCAGGGTTCGGTGGCAGCATCATTGTTCTAACACCATCCCCTCGTCCAATCAGATCAATAGCGTCCGATAACATTCGAACTACGGCGATAGTACGAGATGATTCGGACGGTGTCAACCCCGTGGGACGAAATGTTTCGAACGCGCGTGTGAAGGCCCCGCGGTGGCTACCATGGCCGGGTGATCACGCTCGGCATCGACCCCGGAACGGCCATCTGCGGCTTCGGCGTGGTCGAGCTGCGTGACGGCTCCGTGCGCATGATCGACGCGGGCTGCGTGCGTACACCGTCCGACGCCACGGACGCCGAGCGGCTGCGCCAGCTGCACGAGGCGCTGCGCAGCCTGATCGAGGAGCACCGACCGGAGCGCGTGGGGATCGAGCGGCTCTTCTTCCAGCGCAATGTGCAGACCGCCATGGCCGTCGGCCAGGCTCGCGGCATCGCGCTCCTCGCCGCCGCGGAGGCGGGGCTGCCGATCGACGAGCCGACGCCGAACGAGGTGAAGCAGACGATCTGCGGCAACGGAGCGGCCGACAAGGCCCAGGTCGCGGCCATGGTCCAGCGGCTCCTCGGCGTCTCCCTCGACGGGGTCCCGGACGACGCGACGGACGCGCTGGCCATCGCCATCGGCTGCGCCTACCGTGCGGCGTCGGAGCCACGGGTCGCAGTCGGGTGATCGGCTCCATCCGCGGGCCGGTGACGCACGTCGGCGTCGACCACGCCCTGGTGGAGGTAGGCGGCATCGGCTACCGGGTCGTCGCCGGTCCGGCGCTGCTGGCGAAGCTGACGGTTGGGAAGGAGGCGTCGGTCTTCACCCACCACCTCGTCCGGGAGGATCAGCAGGCTCTCTTCGGGTTCGCCAGCACGGAGGAGCTGGCCTTCTTCGAGCTGCTCATGACCGTCTCCCAGGTCGGCCCGCGCCTGGCCCTGGCCATCACGGCCGCGTTTCCGGTCACGAAGCTCCAGCTGGCCATCGTGACCGATGACGCTGACGTCTTCACCGCCGTCTCCGGCGTCGGCCGCAAGACGGCGCAGCGCATCATCCTGGAGCTCAAGGAGAAGGTGCACGCCGCGGGAATCGCGGCCGCCGGAGCGAGCTCTACCGATTCCGACGTGGTGGCGGCACTCGAGTCGCTCGGTTACTCGGGGTCGGAGGCGCGGAGGGCCGCCGGCGCCGTGGCGGGGACCGAGGGGGAGCTCGACGTCCGCATCAAGGCCGCGCTGCAGGAGCTTGCCCGCAGCCGATGACCATCCGGCGCGCACGACCCGACGAGGCCGATGCGCTGAGCGCACTCGCATATCGGGCGAAGGCCCACTGGGGATACGACACCGAGTTCATGGGACGTGTCAGCGAGGCCATGACGCTCTCGGCGGGAGATGTGGCGGCCGGCCAGGTGTGGGTGCTCGAGGACGCGGCTCGTCGCGTTGTCGGCTTCCACCGGGTCGTCCTCGGGGACCCGGCCGAGCTGGAGGACATGTGGGTCGAGCCGGATGTCATTGGCGCCGGGTACGGACGCCGGCTGTTCGAGCACGCCGTGGCGATCGCTCGGTCCTCCGGCGCCTCCTCCCTCGAGCTCGACGCCGATCCGAATGCGGTGGGGTTCTACGAGCGGATGGGCATGGAGCGCACCGGCCAGACGCTCTCGACCATCATCCCGGGCCGGAGCCTGCCCCGCATGTGGATGACCTTCGACTGATCACAGTGCCGGTCCTCAGCCGTCACCCGCGCAGGCGGGCTCGATCTCCGGGGCAGCCAGGTACGCGCACACGCTCTCTGGAAGATCCCCGGTGAGCAGGACGGAGATCGTCGCCCTCGTCCCATACCGCATGGCAATGGCGTCGGCCGGCTCGACGCCCGAGATAGTGAACACGGTCGCGTCCGTCCACGCCGGATCGTTCGCGGACGACGCAAGGCCGATCGGATCCAGGTCATCCATGTCGACAGTCCAGGTCCCCTCGCCGCCGCTGGCGAAGTAGCTCCGACCGTCGAACTCGACGATCGACGCACACGATGCCGCGTCCGGGTCGGTGACGCGCGGACCGACCGGGCCGACCGCCGCAAGCGGCAGGACGATCAGCGGCTTCATGTCGCACGCACCGAGACCTGGGATGCATGCGACGAGCGCGCCGAGCACCACGACGGAACCAATGGCGGCACGAAGGGGATGCCGCACCGGTCAGGCCTCGCGGCGCAGGACGAGGCCGATGTGCCCGTACGGCGGGCGGGGGTCGGCGTACGACTTCAGCCGCGGGTCGTCGGTCGATTCGGCGGCGACGTCCCACAGCCGGTTCTGCGTGTCGAAGCTGACCTCCGCCAGCTGCGGCCAGCGGTCGAGCATGCGCAGGCCGATCTCGTTGACGAGGTGCTGGATCGAGAGGCTCACGAACTCGTGGAAGACGGCGACTGCCAGGTCCGCGACCTGCTCGGCGGCCACGTAGCGGGCGGGATGCGCCAGCACGGCGTCGGACGCATCGGCGTACCTCCAGCCGATGTCGCACCAGATATACAGCGGCCGATCCGGTCGTTCGGGCAGGGTCGTGTGCTCGTCGCGAGCGAAGTCGGCGAAGGCGGAGCCGGTGACCTTGATGAGCTGCAGCTCTCGTCGGCCCGACTCGTGATCGGTGATGACGACGCTGCCGTCGGGATCGCGCTCCAGGTCGAGCCGGGCCGAGCCATGGTCGCATCGGTCACGGCTGAAGAGGCGGTCGGAGGGCTCGAAGCCATCGCCGTCGGCCGAGGGGACGACGGCAGCCGGGAACGGGAGATCGCGGCCCAGCATCGTCAGCCGCTCCATGTGCGGGTACGTGTCCAGGAAGGCAGTGCCGACTTCGAGGAGCCACTCCTCCAGCGTCCGGGCTCGGGCCTTGAGCGAGACCGCGTGGATGAAGTTCTTCATCGTGTCGGTCGCCACGACGAGACGGTTGTCGCCCCGGGTGTAGGCATCGAGGAACACCGTGCCGCGCACGATGACCTCGATCGCGGCGGCGACGAGCGTGTTGTCCCGCCCGTTGAACGGCGACTCGGGGATCGGCGTGATGCCGGTCAGCGGCTCGGCGTAGGTGCGATACACCTTCACGTCCGCCTTGCCGTAGCGGATCTCGTGCTTCACCCGGCTGGCTCCTGGTCCGGGGGGCCGAACAGCTCGGCGGCCGCGCGCCTGATCTCGGCGTTCAGTGCATCGCGGTTCTCCGCCTCGGCTGCCCACCGCGTCGCGAGGTCGCTGAACTGGGCATTCCCCGAGACCGCTGAGATGCGGCGCGCCCCATCGATCGGCTGGCTCACCTCCCCCAGGATCGACGCGGCCGCGTGGAGCGCGAGGAGTTGTCCCGCCTGCGAGGCGTCCCATCCCGCCAATCCGATCTCATCCATGAGTCGCGCGATTGCCCCCTGGATATCGTCGACCTCGTTCTCGTTGGCGAGGGAGAGCGCCAGCAGAGCGGGGGATTCGACACCCTCCTCCATGAGCCGATGCGTCGCGCGCACGAGGCCGTGCCGGTCGACCTCCCCAACCATGAAACGGGATACCTCGAGCGCGATCGCCTCCCGCAGCTCCTCCCGCAGCGGCCGCGGGCCGCGCAGCCGGTCCATTCGCTCGGCTGCGATGAGCACGACGTCGTCCAGCCCTCGGCGCAGCTCCTCGTCGCGCTCGGCGTGGAGGGCCCGCTCCAGGATGGGGATGATCTCGGCGCGGGGGCGGCCGGCAACGAAGACCACGAACCGGAAGCCGAAGAGCGACTCGTACGCCTCGTTGAGGGCCTTGAGCTCCTCCCCGACCCACGCCTGGTCGCCGTCGGGAGGGCCGTCGAAGCCCTGCTCTCGGTGCGAGAAATCCGAAACCGTCGCCGGATCGGCACCGATACGCGGGTGCGCGTCGAGCAGCTCGATCCGCTCCTCCTCCGGCATCTCACGCGCCGCCGCGCGCGCCGCCCCGAACAGCTCCTCCTCGGTCTCGAACGGACGCGCAGCGGCCAGGCGTCGCAGGAAGTGTTCACCGCCCTCGAAGAGCGGTGAGAGCACCGCCACGAAGCCGTCGACGTCGAGCGCATCGAGCTCCTCGATGGTCTTCATCAGCTGCCCCGGTAGGTGCTCAGGCCGTAGGGGCTGAGGAGGAGCGGAACGTGGTACGAGCGCCCGGCATCCGCGATGCGCAGGGCCACGGCCGCGCTCTGAAAGAACGCATCCGGGTCGTCGACGTAGCCACCCACGTCGAACGCGAGCTGATAGTCACCCTCCACGAGCACGCCGCCCGCCAGGAGGTCGCCGATGCGGCCGTCGGCATCGGTCCGGAGGTCGGCGAGCAGGTCGGGGCTGCCGTCATCGGCCAGCCGGAAGAGGGCGACGCCCACGCCGGCGGCGGGGTTTCCGCTGGCGAGGTCGAGGACGTGCGTGCTGATGGTTGGGCGCTGGCCTGCCATGCCTGCATCATGACCGATGCGCGCGAGGGTCGAGCCGCCGGATTCGACATCCTCGCCCCCGGAGGCGATGGCTGACGGCCGCGATCTTCACCGCGCCAGGCCCGGGGCGCGGCGCTCGGCGTATCCTGCATCGATGGCCGACCTGAAGATCCGCGTCGACGACATCACCTTCGGCGCCCGATGGGAGGGCGCCGCGCCGCTCACTCGCGCGGCGCTCCGGCCCTGGTTGCCGATTCGCTCGCAGCTGATCCACTGCAAGTGGAGCGGCGAATCCACCTGGATCCCGTTCGGCGACAAGCGACCCGACGTGGGCTTCGAGAATCACACCTCCCATCCGGCACCCGGCGACATCCTCATCTACACCGGCGACGTCAGCGAGTGCGAGATCCTCTTCCCCTACGGTGCATGCAGCTTCAACTCCCGGGTCGGCCAGCTGGCCGGCAATCATTTCGCCACGTTGACCTCCGGCATGGAGCGGCTGGGCGAGATGGGCCGGCGCGTGCTCTGGGAAGGCGCCCAGGAGATCGAGATCATCGAGGAGGCTTGACCGATGGAATGGCTGATCCCGGCTCTCGTCATCGGGGCGGTCGTTGCCCTCATCGTTCTCGCCATCAGCCGCCCAGGCGCCCGGACGCGGCGGGGCACCGATTCGGGAGCAGGATGGTCCGGAGGCGGCTCGGACCATGATGGACCCGGCGGCGGCCATGACGGCGGCGGAGACGGTGGCGGCGGCGGGGACTAGGCGCCGCACGGCATGAGCGACATCGTCGTCAGGCACGGCTCCGTCGTGACGGCGGATGGCATCCAGGTCGCGGACCTCGCCGTCGCGGACGGTCGCATCGAGCGCATTGGTCCCGACCTCGAGCGCACAGGCGCGACGATCATCGACGCGACAGGGCTGCTGGTGCTGCCGGGCGCGATCGACGTGCACACGCACCTGCGCCTGCCGGACGCGCAGCATCCGCATCGGTTCCGGCAGGACACCCTGGCGGCCGCGCACGGTGGCACGACGACGGTGCTGACCTTCAACAATCCTGGTACGGGCATCTCCGATGGTGCCGCGCGTTCCCTGTTGGGCGGCCTGGACGAGTTCACGCAGCGCACGGCGGGGGAGTCCGCCGTCGATTTCGGCCTGTGCGCGGTGGTCACCGGCCAGCAGGACGACCCGGTGGGCGAGCTGCCGGCGCTGATCGCGGCGGGGGTACCGACCTTCAAGGCCTTCATGGTCTACGACTTCGCACTCCCCGACGAGATCCTCGAGGAGGTCATGCGCACCGCGGCGCGACACGGTGGCATGCTCCAGGTCCACTGCGAGGACGCCGCGATCATCGATCCACTCGTCGGCACGGCCGTGGCCCGCGGTGACGTCGGATGTCGCCACCACGCGCTCACCCGGCCCACCCGGGCCGAGGGAGCCGCCACTCGCCGCGCGATCGAGATGGCACGGCGCGCGGAGGCTCCGCTCTACGTCGTTCACCTCAGCTGCGAGGAGGCCCTCGACGCGGTCGCGCAGGCGAAATCGCGCGGAGAGCCGGTCTACGCCGAGACATGCCCCCATTACCTGACCTTCACCGATGCGCTCTACGCCGATGCGGACGAGGCGGAGGTGATCAAGCGCGTCATCTCGCCGCCACTGCGGACGCGGGCCGATGTCGACGCCCTGTGGGCGGGCCTGCGCGATGGGATCCTCGACGTGGTGGCCAGCGACCACGTCCCCGATCGGCTCGATACCGAGAAGCGGGTCCCCGCTCCGCCCTTCCCGCAGATCAGCAACGGCGCGCCCGGCATCGAGACCCTGCTCAGCGTCGTCTACGCCGAGGGGGTCGCGAAGGGACGCATCAGCGTCGAGCGCATGGTCGAGGTGCTCTCGACCACTCCCTCTCGCCTGTTCGGCCTGCCGACGAAGGGTGTGGTGGAGGTGGGCCGCGACGCGGATCTCGTGCTCTGGGATCCGATGGCTCGCCGGACGGTGCGCCAGGCCGACATGCACCACACCAGCGACTTCACGCCGTACGAGGGCCTGGAAGTCGCCGGCGCCGTCCGCGAGGTCCTGGTCCGCGGCCGGCAGATCGGGAAGGTGGACGGTCGGTTCATAGAGCGGACCCTGGCGTGATGGGGTCTTCGTCGAGACCGACGAACGTAGCCCGACGAGTGGGACCGGGACGAGCACCACGGCGACTGACGCAACCGATTGGGTCGCGGGCGCGTCTCGGCGGAATGCGAAGACCCCGTGCGGCCCTGGCTCTCGTCGTCGCGGTCCTGCTGGCGGCGTGTGGATCCGCGGCCGCGCCGTCGTCCAACCCGAGCGCGGAGCCACTCGACGCCCAGGGGTCGTGGCAGCTGACGGCCGGCCGGGCAGGCGGGGCCGAGATCCCCATCCTCGATGACCATCCCATCACTCTCACCGTCGTGGGCTCCGAGATCGGTGGCACATCGGCGTGCAACACGTACGGCGGCCGCCTGAGCGTGACGGACGGCAGGCTCCGGATCACCGACCTCGGGATGACGATGATGGGCTGCGAGGAGCCGGTGATGGCGGCGGAGGCGGCGTACATGGCCGCGCTCGGCGAGGTCGAGTCGATCGGGGGCGATGGGGACGAGCTCGTGCTTCGCGGGCAGAACCTCGAGCTCCGCTTCGCGGCGCTGGCGCCCGCCCCGACCGCCGAGCTCGTCGACACCGCGTGGGTGCTCGAGACCGTCTTCGTCGGCGACGTCGCCTCATCGACGATCGGCGAACCCGCGACCATCCAGCTCCGCTCCGACGGCACCTTCAGTGGGTCGACCGGCTGCCGATCGTTCACCGGCAGCTGGGTGGAGGAGGGGGAGCAGATCCTCGCCCCGACCCTGACGATGGATGGGACCGAATGTCCGGCGGTCCTGAGCCGGCAGGACGACAACGTGGTCAGCGTGGTCGCCGACGGCTTCATCCCCAGCGTCGCCGGGAATCTCCTGACCCTGACCGAGCCGGGGGGCGTGGGACTGGTGTACCGGGCCGAAGACTGACCCTTCGGTGTACCCTGAGCACCTGACCAGAGCAACAACCCGCCTCTCCCGTCGCAGCTCCGGCGATCTTCGCGTCATCCGTCGCGCCACGACCCGCATCGAGGAGGTTAGCGCCGCGCTCGACCGCCAGCTGCTGGCGGAGCTGCGCCCGGACGAGCAGGTCCGACTGCTGCGACAGGCAACGAGCCAGATCACCAGGGCGGCGAATGACGCGATCCAGGCTTACCGGCGCGTGACCGAGGGATTGCAGGCCGAGGGGCAGCGCAGCGACACGGATCCGTCCGAGGCGGCTCGCATGGCCGAGACCCTGTCCACGGCGCGGGCCGAGATGCTCGAGGCACTCGAGGTTGCGAGCCGCCGCTATCCGTGGGCGAAGCCGTGGCGGCCGATCGAGGAATGAGCCGAGTTCAGCGGCTACGAAGAAGCCCGGTGGGGATGCCACCGGGCTTCTTGCTGCTCGAGTGCTCTGCCTAGCGGCGGAAGCAGTCGCTGCAATAGACGGGCTTCGAGCCGGTCGGCCGGAACGGGACGCGAGCTTCCTTGCCACAGCTGTCGCAGGTGGCGCTGAACATCTCGCGAGGCCGGTCGCTGTAGCCGCCACCGCCGCCACCGCCGTAGCCACCGCCGCTGCTGTAGCCACCGGTGCTCTCGCCACGCGCGGCCTTCTTGGCTGCGCGGCAGGCCGGGCATCGCCGCGGCTCGCTGAACTGGCGATCGGCGTAGAACTGCTGGTCGCTCGCGGTGAACGAGAACTCCATCCCGCAGTCCACGCACGTCAGCGTCTTGTCCTGGTAGGTCAACAAATGAAAACACTCCTTCTGCGCGGCCTCAGCGAGCCATCTCGCCGTTAAGACCGTGAGAGGAGCGTTCGTGGTGCCGCGTGGTGAAGCCCTAGGTGGGCGTTGCTGCGAAGAAGCCTACCACGAATACCTTGACCTGTCACCAGGGGCGCTCGACCGTGCCGCGCAAGTCCCTACACTTCGGGCCGATGACAGCGCGCCTGCGGCTCGTCCTGACGCCGATCGGCGACGACCCCGAGGTTGGCCGATGGCTCGCCGCGCTCGAGGACGGCCACCGCTCGCACATCGCCTGGTTGCGCGACACATTCGCTTCGCGAGCCAACCGTTGAGGCCCGCGCCAATCAGCCCTCATTTGTGCTGCACGACCGCACGACAGCACGACGGCACAAATGTCGGCTGACAACGGCGCGGTGCCTCCGCCCCGCCTCCACCGAGCTTGGTCGCGGGTCACTCGCTTCGTTCCGGAAGGCGCGGCGCTCCTCTCCGCGCTGATCTTCGGCAGCTACCTGCTGGGCCTCGTGCGCGACCGAGCCTTCGCGCGAACGTTCGGGGCGGGAGCCGAGCTCGACGCGTACAACGCGGCCTTCGTGCTCCCCGAGCTCCTGCTGGACGTCCTCGTCGAGGCCGGCCTGGCTGCGCCGTTCATTCCGATCTTCCTTCAGCTCCGGTCGGAGGGCGACGGGCGCGAGGGCGACCGATTCGCACGCACGATCCTCACCGGCGCGGTGACGATCATGGGCGTGGCGGCCATCGCGATGTTCGTCTTCGCCGAGCAGACGACCGCCCTCATCGCGCCCGGCTTCGACGCAGGGCAGCGAGACCTCTACGTACGGCTGTTCCGCGTCATGCTCGTCACACCGATCCTGTTTGCCGCATCCCTCACGCTCGGCCAGGTCCTGCTGGCCGAGCAGCGCTTCTTCTGGTACGGGCTCGCGCCGCTCCTCTACAACGTCGGGATCATCCTCGGCACCGTGGCCTTCAGCGACGCTCTCGGCATCTTCGGCCCGGCAATCGGTGCCCTCATCGGCGCCGTGCTCCACCTGGCGAGCCGGTTCGTCGGGCTGCGGCGCAGCTCGTTCCGGATCGGCCTCGGCCGGGGCTTCCGGATGCCGGCAGTACGAGAGTTCGTGCGCCTCATGCTGCCCAAGACGGCCAGCCAACCGGTGGAGCCGATGACGTTCCTGTTCTTCACCTCGGTGGCCACGACCCTCGCGGCGGGCAGCGTCTCCGCGATCAGCTTTGCGCGGAACTTCCAGAGCGTGCCGGTCAGCCTCATCGGCGTTGCGTTTGCGCTGGCCGTCTTCCCCTCGCTCTCGACGGCGCATGCCGAAGGGGATCGGCCATCCTTCCTGCGACTGCTGCGCACGAACCTGGTCAGCATCACGGTCCTGACCGTCGCTGCGGCGATCGGCCTCGCCGTGGTCGGCGGTCTAGCGATCCGGGTGCTGCTCGGTGGCGGCTCGTTCGACGCCGAGGACGTGGCAATCACGTCATCGGTGCTGGCCGCCTTCGCGATCTCCGTGCCGTTCGAGAGCCTCGCCCACCTCCTCAGCCGCGCAATCTACGCGACCCGCCACACGCTGCTGCAGGTGCTCGCGTCGCTGGCCGGGCTGGGAATCACGGTGCTCGCGACCCAGCTGTTGCTCGGGGAGCTGGCGATCGTCGCGATCCCGATCGGCTTCGCGGTCGGGCAGGCGGCGAAGGTTGGATTGCTGGGGCTCGCGCTGGCGATTCGCCTGCGCGGATGGCGTCCGACGTAGGCGACTGGCTGAGCTTCTCGGCCTCATCCGTTCTCGAGCGGGATGGTGGGGACGAGGATGACGTACTTGCCGTCGCGATCGGGGTAGAAGCCTTCCGGGCGCGTCCACCCCGGCCCGACCGCCTCGTAACCGGGTGGCCCAGCTCCGGCCGGCCAGTTGCGCTCCATCTCGGCGAGGTCCTCGAAGTTGCCCGGCCCGTCCGATGCTCCCCAGATCGAGGAGACGCGTGGATACCACGGATCGAGGATGTAGAGGCCGCTCACGTTGGCGTCCGGGAACAGGAGGGGATCGGCATCGGCGCGGTAGCCGGTCATGACCCAGGTGTGGGCGCCCCACCATGGGAAGAAGACGACCGGCTTGTTCGTCGCCGAGAGGGCCGTCGCCGCGCCGCGCAGGGCATCGATATGCGAGTCATAGGCACGGATCTCGTAGCCCGGCGCCCCGTAGGCGGCAAGGGCAAGCGACACGGCAGCCGGCCCCCACCCGCCGTCGTGGCTGTCGTCGAAGGACTCCCATTCACCGATGCGACCCTTGAGCTCCTCCTGGAACGCCTCCGACGTGCCGGCCAGGCCCAGGATGGCGAGCACCATCTGGGTGCCCGCGGGGGCACAGTCCTCGCTCGTGTTCTGCGACTTGAAGACTGCGGCATGGTCGTCGACCAGGGTCATGTCGACCGGCTCGCGGACGAGCGGGGTGGGGGACGGCGTCGGTGACGCCGACGGCGCCAGGGTCGGCACCGGCGTCGCGGTCGGGCTCGGCTCGGGCGTGACGACCACGGTCGGGATGGTGGACCGATCCGGAGGCGGATCGATGAACGCCTCCACCCGGCTCCTCCACCGGTCGAACCGCTCGCCCATGCCGAGGACGTCGGCGCGCACGGCGGCAAAGCCGGAGACGAAGAGGATGACCAACGCCATGGCGGCGAGCGGCCAGCGCCGCTGCGCGCGGCGCGGAGGCTGGGAGTTCATGGGCGTGGGACGGAGGATGACAGGCGATCGTTGCTTCGGCAACATGAGGTATGCCCGTACGCCGTTCCCTCGCCCTGGCAACGATCCTGGCGCTCGGCGCCGTGGCGGGTCAGGCGGCGCGCCACCCGGCCGCTGCCGCGACCACCACCAGCCTGTCCCAGCGCTACGACATCACCGCAACGCTCGACGTCGGCAGCGGACGCCTCGAAGCGGTCGAGGTGGTCACGCTCACCAACCGCTCGACCCGGACGATCGATCACGTCAACCTGTCCGTCGTCCCTCGCGCCCTCGGCTATCTCGAGATGGGGGACACGGTCAGCGTCGATGGCCGGCAGATCGCGGCCGACTGGACCACCACGATCAACCTGCGGGTTCCCCTCGACGGGCTGGACGGCGGCGAGAGCGCCGAGATCGGTCTCGAGTTCGCGCTCAACGTCGGGACCAGCCCCGATGCGTTCAGCGCCCGGCTCAGCCGCGAGGCCGGCGTCCTCAGCTTTGGCCAATGGTTCCCGATCGTCTCCACCGAGCACGAGGTGTACGGCCTCGGCGACCCGCAGATCTCCTTTACCGCCGACACCATCCGCCTCGAGCTGACGACGACGGCACCGCTCGGCCGCGACGCCGTCGCCTGTCCGGGCCTCGTGAGCGCACCCGAGGGGACCGGCACCTCGTGGGTCTGCGAGGTGGAGGACGTCCGCGACTTCAGCTTCGTCGTCAACCCGGCGTTCGTGCTCACGACGCGGTCCGTCGGGGAGATCTCCCTTCGCGTGTACACCCAGACGGTCGACGGCAGGGTCACGGCCGACCTGGCGACGACGGCGCTCATCGGCCTGTCGGAGGCGTTTGGGCCATACCCGTGGCCGGACCTCGTCCTGGCGGAGGTCGGGGCCGGGGGCGGCTTCAGCATGGAGTACCCACGCGCCATCCACCTCACCCGCGGCAAGGTGACCGATACGTATGTCGTCTATCACGAAGTCGCGCACCAGTGGTTCTATGCCCAGCTCGGCAACGACCAGCAGCGCGAGCCGTGGCTGGACGAGGGCTTCGCGGACTTCAGCGCGCGCTACCTGATGGGGATCGGGGAGAACCAATGCTCTGGGCGCCCGGTGGACAGCCAGGTCTTCGCCTGGGAGGCAGGACCCACCAGCGGCGGGGATTGGAGCAGTTGTGACGGCTACTTCGAGACGGTCTTCTACAAGGGCACCGAGTTCCTCAACGGCCTGCGTGCAGCGATGGGCGACGAGGCATTCTTCGCGGCCATGCGTGAATGGGTCGCGGCCAACCAGCACGGAATGACGACCGCCAGGAGGCTTCTGCGCCATCTCGACGCCTCGACCGATGCCGACCTCGAGCCGATCTACCGTGCCTACCTGGCCGATCTCGACGCGACCCTGCGCAAGCCACCTGCGACGTTGATCAAGGTCGTCGCCGGCCCGTAAGCCCACCGTTGACCCGCCGGACGGGTCACGGCAGCTCCGCCAGGGTCGCGATCGCGTGGGCCGCGGCATCCGACAGCTGGTCGAGTGCGACGTCGCTGAGGTTGGCGATCGTGTCGCACGCATCGTCGCTGCAGGGGTCGGCGAGCGCCCCGGCGCTGCCGCCAAAGGCATCGGCCTGCGCATCGGTCTTGGGCTCGCCGCCACCGCCGAACAGACCACCGGTCGGGATGCCGGCGCTCGTGAAGGCGCCATGGTCCGCGTGGCCGGTCAGGTCGATCGGCTCCCAGGCCATGCCGGCGTCCTCGAAGTAGTCGGCGAACAGCGTCGTGATCGCGTCCGAGCCATCGGCGGCGAAGGGCTCGTCATAGACGAAGCGGATGAAGTTCAGCGACCCGACCATGTCGAAGTTGAGATAGGTGCCGATCTGTTCGCGCTCCGCCGGCGGGAGAGCATCCACGTAGACGGCGGAGCCGAAGGGACCGCCTTCCTCCGCGCCCCAGAAGGCGAAGCGGATCGTTCGTTGCGGGACGGGCAGCTCCGCGAGGCGTTGCGCGAGGACCAGGAGTGTCGCGACACCCGAGCCGTTGTC
The DNA here is from genome assembly GCA_013697395.1 of Chloroflexota bacterium. Taxonomy (GTDB): domain Bacteria; phylum Chloroflexota; class Limnocylindria; order QHBO01; family QHBO01; genus JACDBZ01. The sequence goes on from JACCWY010000547.1 coordinate 16,263, forward strand.
GTTGATGCCGGGTCCGGCAAGCACCGAGTCCAGGTGCGCGCCCGCCATGATCACGTCGTCGCCGATCGCGCCCGGGCGCTCGACGAGCAGGTTGACGCTGGCCTGCTGGCTGATCGTGAACGGCTGTCGCGTGACCTCGTAGCCCGCGGCGACCAGCCGCGAAGCGACGTACTCGACCGATGCGTCGAAGCCGGTGGTGCCGGTCGCGCGGTTGCCGCCGTGCGCATCGGCGATGCCCTGGAGCTCCTCCAAGTGAACCCGGATGTCTGCGACCGCCACCGCGTCGCGGAGGCCAGCACTGGTGAGCGGCGACGGCGTTGGGCTGGGCGAGGGCGTGGGGAAAGGGGATGACGAAGCCGGAATGGCGCTGCTCGCCAGCGCTGTGCGGGACGGTCCTGACGCGGAGGGCGCCGTCGTCGGCGGGGTCGCGGCGCAGGCGACGAGGAGGAGGACCGTCGCCGCGGCATGGATTCGACCGATCACCCCTCGGTCTGTGATCTCGCCGTGAATTCCTCGGCACTGAGCCTGGCGGTAGCCTCGAGCACCGGGTCGCGCATCCAGTACAGATGATCGAAGAGGATGGCGGCTTCCGACGTCTGCATCGGCACAGTCTCGCACGGCGCCTGGTTAGTCCACCTTGATCACCGAGAGGATGTTGCCGGCCGGGTCCTTGAACCAGGCGATCGGCGGGCCGTACTCGCGCGCGATGCCGCGCTCGTCCTGCCCGGCTTCCTCGCCGTAGTGCTCCAAGGGCACGCCCGCGGCGATGAGCTTGTCGACGGCCGCATCGATGTCGTCGACCTGGATGTTGAGCACGGTGAACGTCGCCGACTCATGATCGTCCTTGGGATAGATGAGCACTGTGTGGCCGCCCGGGAACTTCAGCGTGAGCATCCCGTTCTCCTCGGTGACGTCAAGCCCGAGCGTCCGCTCGTAGAATTCCTTCGCCTTCGGGATGTCGTCGGTCGAGAAGCCTGAAAAGGCGGGCCTGTCTGTGAGCACGTCGATCTCCTCTGCGTGGTGATCAATTTTGACCGGCGCCAGGCGGAGAACTCATCGGTCCGCCGTTCCAGGTATTGTCGGCTCAGGGAGCCGGCTGCTCCTCGGTCATCGCTTCGTCGTGCGCCTCGTGCGGGCCGCCGGCCAGTGGCAGCAGCAGAGCCGGAGCGTCCTTCGGCTGGGGGTCGCGATTCAGCAGTCGGTCCAGCGTTGAGCGTGCACGGGCTGCGATCCGTCGCCGCTCCGCCAGCAGCATGTCCGCGACGCATTCGGGCTCACCGCACTCGCCGCCCCAGGCGGCGCGCTCCTGGCGATGCAGCGTGAGGAAGACGTCGGCTTCCGTGATCGACTCGAGCAGCCCGCCGACCGCCTCCTGGCCCGTGGCCACCGTCGGTTGGTACTTGTCCTCGTACCACAGCCTGGCCGCCTCGGCCGGCGGCAGGACGCGGCGTGATGCGATGACCCTGTCGTAGGAGTAGCTCTGCACGGCGATGAGCAGCTCCCCGTAGCACGTCACGTCGCTGAGGGCGAAGCGCGCATCCGGGACGCCATCCGCGAGGCCGCTGTGCCGTCGGAACTCGCTCTCCCGCGCCGTCCGCTCAGATGGCCTCTGTCTCGACCTCCGGGGTCAGCGCGTACGGCGAGGCCATGTGGCTGACGCGCGCGTCGATGAACTCGCGCCCCTCCTGGCGCGCGATGGCCACGCGCTTGTGCCCGTCAGACACGAAGTAGGCGCGATCGACGCGCACGACCTCGATCGGCTCGTCCAGGGAGGACGGATTCGCCTCTAGGATCTCCTCGATGCGCTTCCGAAGTGCGGCGTGGATCGGGCGGAAGCAAGCGTCGAAGTCGCGGGCGAGGCCCACCGTCCGATGATCTGCGTCACGACGATCGTGTCGATTCCTTCGAAGTGGGGCGGATCGAGTCGGAGCTGCCGTTGGATGTGGCCGAGCTCGAGCAGCGGACCGCAATCGGGCTCAGCGCCGGGAAGTCGCATGCCGCAACGATACCCCGGACGTCAGGGACCTCCGGACAATTCATCGGTAGAATGCCCCAGCCCTGACCACGCTGGTCCCCTCAGGAGGTCTCATTGTCCGACGAAGGTGTGACGGACCTGTCCGAGGCGACCGTCATCACCGCCGCCTACAACGAGGAGATGGCCCTCCCTGCGGTTCTCGCGGCGCTGGTCCCGCTGCGTGACGCCGGCGTCGAGGTCATCGTGGTCGACGATGGCTCGACGGACCGCACGGCGCAGGTCGCGCGTGATGCCGGCTTCCGGGTCATTCGCCTCGAGCGCAACAGCGGCAAGGCCGAGGCGGTCCGAGCCGGCCTGGCCGAGGTCCGCCGCCCGAAGGTGGTCGTCATCGACGCGGACGGGACCTACCCGGTCAGCGCGATCCCCGCGGTGATTGGACTGCTCGATGCCTACGACGTCGTGCTCGGCTCGCGGACCGAGGGTCGTGGCCACATCCCGACCCTCAACCGACTCGGAAACGCGGTGCTGCGGACGGCGATTCACTGGTTCTCGGGATTCCTCTCGGCCGATCCACTGACCGGCCTGTACGGCGTCCGCCGCGAGCACCTGGTGGCGATGGGCCTTCGCTCGCGCGGGTTCGGGTTGGAGGCCGAGATCTGCGTCAAGGCAGCGCGCATGGGACTGAGCTGGACCGATGTCCCGATCACCTATGCCGAGCGCATCGGCGAGTCGAAGCTCAACCCGGTGCGTGACGGCGTGGTCATCACGTGGACGATCGTTCGCACCCTGTTCAGCGGCCCCCGCGTGCGTCCGGCGCCCGGACGGGACGCGCGCCTGCGGCCGCCTCCGCTGGCCCTGGGGACGACCGCGCTGAGCGTCGGGTCGCTGGCGATTGCGGCCATCATCCTCGCCACGCTGCTCGGCCTCTCCCTGGCCGCGATGGTCGATCCCCGGGTTCCGTTCACCATGGCCATCTCCGTGCCAGGCGTCCTGGCGCTGGCGGTCGGTGTCTTCCTGTGGCGTGTCGCGACCCGCTGGGGCCGGCCCGGGCCCAGGCTGCTGGCCCCGATCGCCGTGGCGGCGACGGCCGGCGGGGCCATGCTGCTGGGAGTCACCGTCCTGGTCGCCGATGCCGTGGGACTGGTGCCCGATGCACCGCGCATCGAGGTGACGAAACAGGTGCTCCTCATCGGCTCCGCCGTGGCTCTCGTTGCCTCGCCGGCTGCCTTTCCATTGGCATACCGCGCGTCCGCAATTCGCAACTGGCTCGAGAGCGGACTTGGGTCGGTTGCACGGCACACCACCCGGGGCGAGCTGCTGGCCCTCGGGATCATCGTGGTCCTGTTCGCCAGTCCCGTCGTGCGATTCATCTTCATCGCGCCGATCTTCGGCTTCGACGAGTCGATCTACGCGAACACATCGCGCGCCTGGGTCGAGGGCACGCCCAACACGGGCTGGTCCCAGCATCGCTCGCCGGGCATCTCGCTCCTCGGCCTCCCGGCTGTGCCCTTCGCGTCGGAGGTGGCATTTCGGGTGATCGGCCTGCTATCGGGCGCCCTGGCCGTCGTCGCCGGATGGGCGCTGGCACGCAGGCTCGGCGGGCCCGCGGCCGGGCTGGTGGCCGCGATCGTGATCGCCATGATCCCCGGGCTCCTCTACAACGCGGGGTTCTTCCTGACCGACGTGCCATCCGCCGCGATCGTCGCCCTGTTCATGATGGTGGCGTGGGTGCAGCTCGAAGAGCGTCCGGCCCCGTCCCGCGGGCTCCTGTGGCTGGCGCCGATCGCGGCCGCCGCGTTCTACGTCCGTTACGGCGCCTCGGTCCCGTTGACCGCGGTTGCGGTGACCATCGTGATCCTGTGGCACCGCAGGCTGTTCGCGGCCTGGCGGCTGGCGCTCACCACCGCGGCGCTGCTCCTGTTGCTCCTCATCCCGCATTTCGTCCAGTCGACGCTGATGACGGGAAGCCCGATCGGCATCGCCCGCATGGCGCAGTCCCTCGCGTCATCCGCCTACCCGGGGGAGGCGCTGCGTCGCTACGTGGACATGCTGCCCGCGGAGCTGGCCGGTGCCGTCGGCGGCGCGCTGATCATCCTCGGACTCGCAGCCTGGCCAGTCTTCGCGTATCGGTTCGGGCTGAACGACCGTGTGACGCGCGCGCAGACGTTCGTGCTCGTCCCCGCACTGCTCCACGTGGCGCTCCTGGGCATGGTCGCCCTGCCGGATGTTCGCTACATCCTCCTGCCGATCATGTTGCTGGTCATCGCCGGCAGCATGGCTGGGGTCCAGCTGTCACGGCGCCTCACCCCACCCTCGCGGGCCGCGGTCGCCGCGGCGGTGGTGATCGCGGCCACGGTGACCGGGGTGGGCAGCGCTGCACAGGAGCTCCGCCGCCAGGCCATAGCGGCGCCGAACCAGTACGACCTCATCGACGCCGCCAGGCTCATCCGTCGGGATGCGGGCGATGAGGCGTGCGCGATCCTGGGCTATCCGCCGCCACAGCTGACCTGGTATTCCGGCTGCGCCACGTACCACTTTGCCCTTCCACCGGACAGCGGCCGCGCGCGCCTCCTCACCGCCGAGCGGAACTACATCATCCTGACGGTCGGCAACAGCGGTCGGTACCCGTCAGGCGCGCTCCGCGAGGAGTACCGATCACTCGCCGACGGAGACCCGTTCGCCGTCGTGAACGACCACGCCAGCGGTGAGCCCGAGCTGGAGATCTACCGAGTCGCCGACGGCGGCTGAGCACCTCGGGCCTCGAACTGCTGCCGACCAGCCACGTCGATGATTCGATTCCCGGCATGCATCGGTCAAGGCGCCTGCTCCGGCTTTCCGCCATCGGGAGGGGGACTTGCCAGCACCACGCGCCTTGCGTCCGTGACCCGGAGGCCGCCTGTGACCTGCAGAATGACCTCCTGCAAGACGCCCGAGGGGTAATAGACCGTCGCGGCGATCGACTCGGGGCAGGGCACCGGGTGACAGGTTGCGGCCCCACCGGCACGACCTACCACCGCTTCCTGGATCGCACCATCACCCGGCTGGAGGTGCGATTGAGCGAGCTGCCAGGCGGCGTCACATAGCTCGGCGTCGAGGTCGACGCACCGGGGTTCAAGCGGTGCCACGGGCGCACACCCGAGGACCGCTGACGCCAACACCACGCCGAGCAGAATGGGCCGCATGCAAGGATTGTGGCGGATCACGCCGCCTGGCGATCATCGGCGGGTGATAGCGCGTCGTGCGATCCTGCGCGGGTGAGTGAGCAGCGCAGCCGGCCAGGCTTAATTGGCTTCCGCGTCTCGGCGACGGGCTCCGTCGGCCTGGACTGGCCGACGCTCGATGGCATGTGGGCGTGCGCCGGGGAGTTCGCCGCCTTCGACGCCGCGTGGATGAGCGATCACCTGTCGGACGCCGGCCGGGAGCGGGGAGGCGTCGCATTCGAACCGTTCACGACGCTCGCGGCGCTTGCGCATCGCGTTCCGCGGCGCTGGCTCGGGATCGCCGTGGCGTCCGCAACCTTTCGCCATCCCGCCGTGTTGGCGAAATCCGCAACCGTGCTGGACAACGTGACCGGCGGCAGGTTCATCCTGGGCATCGGCGCCGGTTGGCACGAGGGGGAGCACCACGCGTTCGGGATCCGGCTGCCGCCGATGCGCGAACGATTCGACCGGCTCGAGTCCACGGTTCGGGTCGTCTCAGCCCTCTTCGGACCCGATGGCACGAAAGGGCATGGCGTCACGCTGGACGACCCGCAGTTCCCGCTCAGCGGCGCGACGAACGAGCCGGCGCCGATACGCCCCGGTGGCCCGGCGATCTGGCTCGGTGGCCAGCGTCCTCGCGGCATTCGGCTCGCCGTCGAATACGCCGAGGGCTGGCCGATGCCCGGGAATCGCCCGGGCGACGTCGTCTACTTCGCGGAGAAACGCGACGAGATCCGCCGCGCCCTCGAGGCTGCCGGACGCGACCCAAACGACTTCACCTTCGCCGCGCAGCTTGACTGCGGGACTTCGGCAGAGACGCGGCGGGCGGCCCTGGATACCGCCCGGCGTTTCGTCGCGGTCGGCGCGAATCACGTCATCCTCGGAGTACCCGCCGCCGCCGGCCCGGACGGCCTCGCCGCCATGGCGCGCGAGGTGGCCGAGCCGCTCAGCGTGGATTCCGCCTGACTTGATCGGCGGAGGGGTGCTGTAGAACAGGTGTTCTATTCTGTCGGAGTGAGCTTTGTCGACCACGATATCTTCCAGACGCGGATCGACTGCTCCTGCGGGGCGCCGATCAGGATCGCCGAGTACCGCGAGCACATGGTCCGCAGGCACTGCAACGTCGAGGGCTGCTCCGAGCGCGCGCTGCGCACGGTCTCATTCGGATTCCGGGATCCCCAGTTCAGGATCATCGGCACGCCTATGGGAATCTGCCGCAGGCACGAGCACGCGGTCGGGAAGGGGCGGATGCACATGATCTTCGACCCGCCGCGAGGCTGACGAAACCTTCAGCCACGTTGATGGGCGTATGCGCGAGCCTTGGGTCCCTGAACGGTCACCCAAGCCTGTCGTAGGCCGACAGGGTCAGGAACTCGGCGAAGTCGTCGGAGAGGACGAGCTCGTCGAGGAGGGCGGCGGCATCGGCCCAGGGGTAGTCGGGGAGCGATGAGCGCAGGGTGGCGAGCTCTTCGTCGCGGATGGCGGTGTACCGCTCGGCCGTCATCGGCGCACCGTCGTCGAGCGGGACCGCGTGGGTTCGCCACTGCCATAGCTGCGAGCGAGAGATCTCGGCAGTCGCCGCGTCCTCCATCAGGTTGTTGATGGCGGCGGCGCCGTTGCCCGCCAACCACGATGCGAGATAGGAGAGGCCGACCGAGACGTTGGCGCGTACGCCGCGCTCGGTGACGGCCCAGTCCGGGATGCGGACGTCGACGAGGTCGCGGCCAGTGACGGCGATCTCGGGGCGCAGTCGATCCTTCTGGTTGGGACGTGAGCCGAGGACCGAGTCGAAGATCTCGCGGGCGACGGGCACGAGGTCGGGATGGGCGACCCAGGTGCCGTCGAATCCGACGGAGGACTCGCGCTCCTTGTCCTCGCGCACCTTGACCAGCGCCCGCTCGTTGGCCTCGGGATCGCGGCGCGACGGGATGAAAGCTGCCATGCCGCCCATGGCGTGAGCGCCGCGCCGATGGCAGGTCTGCACGAGCAGCTCGGTGTAGACGCGCATGAAGGGCACGGTCATCGTGACCGCCGACCGATCCGGCAGCACCATGTCGGGCCGCGACCGGAACTTCTTGATGATGCTGAAGATGTAGTCCCAGCGACCGGCGTTGAGGCCGGCGGCGTGTTCGCGCAGCTCGAACAGGATCTCGTCCATCTCGAAGGCGGCCAGGATCGTCTCGATCAGAACCGTTGCGCGAATGGATCCCTGCGGGACGTCGAGCGCCTCCTGAGCGGCGACGAAGATCCTGTTCCAGAGCGCTGCCTCGAGGTGGCTCTCGAGCTTCGGCAGGTACAGGTACGGGCCCGATCCGCGGTCCAGCAGCTCGCGGGCGTTGTGGAAGAACCAGATCCCGAAGTCGAAGATGCTGGCGCTGATCGGCGCGCCGTCCACCAGGACGTGAGCCTCCACCAGGTGCCATCCGCGGGGACGGATGCAGAGCGTGGCCACGGCCTCGTTGAGCGCGTACGCCTTCTCATCGGTCTGGAAGGTGAGGCGTCGTCGAACGGCCTCCGACACCGCCCAATGCCCGGTCACCACGTTGTCCCAGGTAGGGGAGAGGGCATCCTCGAAGTCGGCCATGAAGACCGATGCGCCCGAGTTGAGCGCATTGATCAGCATCTTCGGCTCGGCCGGGCCGGTGATCTCCACGCGGCGATCGTCGAAGTCCGGTGGTGCGGGCGCGACACGCCAGTCCGGATCGCGACTCTCGATCGGGTTGGGCAGGAAGTCGGGCATCTCGCCGGCGTCGATTCGAGCCTGGCGGAAGGCGCGGTCGGCCAGCAGGCGCCTCCGCTCGGGGTTGAAGGACCGATGCAGCTGGGCGACGAAGTCCATTGCCTCCGGAGTCAGGACCTCATCGGCATGCTCGCTGCCACGCGTGAACTCGACGGAGGGCACCTCTGGCATGCGCGCATTGTGCCGGGTCATGGCCTGCGTGCGCGGACGAGCAGGAAGATCGGGCGCTTCAGCTCGTCGATCCAGTCCGGCCGGCGGCGGAGGGCCTCGTCATCCGGCATTGGCTCGATGACACGCTCAATGACGAGGCCGGCATCAACGAGACCGTTGAGGAGCGTCGAGAGCGTGCGGTGGAACTTCTGGACACCGTCGCGGAACCAGTGCTGCTCGCGCAGGCCCTCGGCGCCGTACCTGTCGATCGTCCAGTGCAGCGGCAGCCCGTCTCCGTCGCGGACCCAGCCGTCGTCGGAGGCGCGTGCCAGGAAGATCGGATGCTCGGTCGAGAAGACGAGCATCCCGCCGGGAACCAGCCAATCGGCGATCCGACGAACGAGCCCGGCGTAGTTTTCGACGTAGTGGAGGGCGAGCGAGCTCACCACGAGATCGAACCGGCCGGCCGGAAAGTCGGCCTCGTCCATCGATGCCTGGACGTACGTCACCCGCGGGTGCGCTCGTTCAACCCTCGCGACCGCGAGCATCCGCTGGGATGGGTCCAGGCCGATGACCTCGGCCGCACCGGCCTCGGCAATGTGTACTGCGAGCTGGCCGGCGCCGCAGCCCAGGTCGAGCACCCGGCTTCCGGCAACGTCGGGCAGGAGTGCGACGAAGGCGCCGTGCTCGTACGCCGTGCCCCAGTTCTCGCCGAAGCGCTCAAGCTGCGAGTAGCCGGCGAAGAACTCCGGGTCGTCGTATACGTTCTGTGGCCGGCGGCCGTTCGGGTCCTTCATGCGAGCTAGATTGTGGCACCCTGCGTTCGTGAGCCTCGACGATCGGCAGCCGCGGTCCCATTTGGCCAGGCGCCCGGAGGCAACGCCGGTTCCCGATCAGCCATTCGTCCCCGGACTGGTAACACGCGTTTCGATGCCAGCGCAGAGGAGCGCAACCGACTACTGAGCGTGAATGCCGAGCCGAATCGGTCCGATCGCCGCAAAGACCCGCGCTTGCATTCCGGCGGTGAATGCCTGCTCGAGGGCGATGGATGTCGCGCCGTGTTACCAGCCTCCCGGTGCATGGATGGGTGGAACCTGGCCCGGTCCACGGGCAACTCTGCCACACGCGGCCGATTGTGGCACCCTCGGGCTATGGCTCTTGACGACAGACAGCCGCACTTTCCGTTCGGTGAAGCGCCCCAGCCGCGGGCCGACGACGAGCCGGCCCGAAACCCGATCATGCTGGCGCTGCCGCTCGCGGCGGCGATCGGCATGTTCGGAATCTCGTTCGGGGTGCTGGCCGCGTCCGACCCGGCGTTCGGCGGCGTCGCAGCGATCGTGATGTCCGCGACGACCTTTGCCGGATCCGCCCAATTCGCGGTCCTCTCGGTCCTGTCGGCCGGCGGCAACGCGGTGGCGGCGATCCTCGCAGCGGTCCTGCTCAACCTGCGCTACCTGCCGATCGGCGTTTCCGTAGCGCCGTCGATGCGCTCGGGCGTGCTCGGTCGCTTCCTCGCATCGCAGCTGGTGGTGGACGAGTCGTGGGCGGTGGCCGCGCGACGCGGCGGCCGGTTCGACATCCGCACGTTGATCGTGGCCGGCGCGGTCATGTGG
>JACCWY010000557.1 GCA_013697395.1 Chloroflexota bacterium
GCCCGATCCATGCGCCGCCCTCGCGGCGCTCGGTGTCATCGGTCATTCGAAGGAACCTCCTTGTAACGGCCGATGCAGTGCAAGCCGCGGGCCGCGGCTGGCCAGCGTCCGAGCCCGCAGACCAATCAGTGGTTGTACGCGGACATGATCCGATCCTTGGCGCCGGACCGATTCTCCGGATCGGTCTCGTGCCGGTCCGTCTCGCCCGGTGAGGGAACGGCCGCGGCGATGTCGATGCCGGTATCGAGGAGCAGCGCGTTGACCGCGTCGACGTAGGCGCCGACCGACGCCTCCAGGACGTTCTCGCTCTCGAAGCGCCCGGGGTAGAGGGGTCCGTCGGCATCGCCGCGCGGACGAATCGAGAGCGAGACAGAGGCGGTTGCCTCGTGGCCCGGGCCGGAGGCATGCACGTCGTACGTCGCCAGCGAGATGCCCTCGCCCAGAAGCGGCGCGAGCGCGTCGTCCACGGCCCGCATGAGCGCATCGACGGCCCCGTTGCCATCGGCATGCGCCCGCCAGCGGTGTCCACCGCCGTGCAGGACGAGCGAGGCGCGGCTGCCACGCTCCGAGCCGCTGGTCGCCGACCAGCGCTCGATGCTCAGGCCCGGGGCAGCGGTCGGGTCGGTGTCTGGCTGGGAGAGGGTCATCGGTTCGGGTCTCCTTGGTTGCGATGCGACCGCGCGCATGCGCGGCACTTGAGATCAGATCGGGGTGAGCCAATGCGCGTAGCGCTCATCGCTGCCGCGCACCGCCGCGAAGTAGCGGCGCTGGATGTCGAGCGAGATCGGGAACTCGCCCGTACCGACGGGACGGTCGTCGATCGATGAGGCGGGCGCGACCTGGACGCCGGTGCCGGTCAGGAACACCTCGTCGGCGAGGTACAGCTCGGAGCGGTCGATCCGGCGCTCCACGACCTCGAGGCCGGCATCGGCGGCGATCAGCATGATCGCGGACCGCGTGATCCCGGCCAGGACGTCGTCGGTCAGGGGCGGCGTGGCGACCTCGCGACCGGCCACCACGAACAGGTTGGCGGCCGATGCCTCGGCCACGTGACCGTCGCCGGTGAGCAGGATGGCGTCGTCGTAACCGGCGGCGTGAGCGTCCTCGGCCGCGAAGGCGGCGTTGACATACGAGCCACTGATCTTGCCCCGTGCCGGGATAGCGTTGTCGTTGACCCGCTGCCAGCCCGAGACGGTGAGGCGAATGCCGCCGGTCGGCAGGTAGTCGCCGAGCGGCATCGTGAAGATCCCGATCCGGTCGTCGAGCCCGGTCAGCTTGACGCGGATTGAGCGTGCGGACTTGTAGACGAGGGGGCGGATGTAGGCGTCCCCGTCGTGCGCGTTGCGGCGCAGCAGGTCGCGCGTGACCTCGACCAGCTCGACCGCCGACTCGGGGACCGATGCCCGCACCAGGCGGGCGTTGCGCAGCATCCGCTCGTAGTGCTCGCGCGCGAAGAGGATCGAGCTGCTGCCATCGGCCTGCCGGTAGGCGCGGATGCCCTCGAACACGGCGGTCCCATAGTTGAAGCTATGGGTGGCGATGCTCACCCTGGCGTCGCCGATGGGCACGACGGCGCCCTCGAAGTACGCCCAGGCGCCGATGTCGGCCGCCCCCACCGCCGGAGCCGATGCGGCGTATGGCTCGGCGGCGGTCATGACGGCTCCACCGCGGGCGCCGGCGTGCGCCGCTGCGCCGCATGCGAGGAGCTTCGCTCATCACGCCGCTGCGGCCGGGCGTCGAGGCGCCACACGGCGAACTCGAACGAGTCGTGGAGCGCCGCCACCGACGCGGCGATGATGTTCGCGTCTGCGCCGGCGGTGAGCCAGGTCCCGGTCTCGTGGCCGGTCTCGATGATGACGCGGGTGCGTGCCGCGGTCGCCGCGTCGCCGTCGAGGATGCGGACCTTGTAGTCGACCAGGTGCACCTCGTCGAGAGCGGGGAAGAACGCGCCGAGCGCCTTCCGCAACGCGAGATCGAGCGCGTTGACGGGGCCGTTGCCATCGGCCGCGGTGTGGAGCATCTCGCCGTCGACCTCGACCTTGACGCTGGCCTCGGCCCGTGGCGCGGCCCCGTTCCGGCGCTCGACGATCACGGTGAAGTCGACGATCCGGAAGGGGGCAACGTAGTCGGCACGACGTCGTCGCACGAGAAGCTCGAACGACGCATCCGCACCCTCGAAGCTGGCGCCCTCCGACTCGAGCTGCTTCACGACGCGGGACAGCTCCGCCGGATCCATGCCCTCGGTTGCCAGGGGACCGAGCTGGCGCACCCGCCAGGCGGCGTTGGCACGCCCGCCGAGCTCGCTCACGACCAGGCGTGAAGTGCCGCCGACGACCGCCGGATCCACGTGCTGATAGGCCTGCTCGACGCGCGCTGTGGCGGCGCCATGGACGCCGCCCTTGTGGGCGAAGGCGCTCGTGCCGACGTACGGCTGGTGGGCGTCCGGCGCGATGTTGGCGACCTCCGCCACGAAGCGCGACAGCTCGGGCAGATGCGTCAGGTCCTGGGCACCCGGCACGGTCTCGAGGCCCAGCTTGAGCGCCAGGTTTGCCCAGATGGTGACGAGGTTGGCGTTCCCGCAGCGCTCGCCGTAGCCATTGATGGTTCCCTGGACGTGGCGAGCACCGGCCTGGACGGCGGCGAGGGAGTTGGCCACCGCCAGGCCGGCATCGTCGTGAACGTGGATGCCGAGCGTCACGCCCGTTGCGAGCTCCGCACCGACGTTCCGCGTCATGGCGGCCACCTCGTCGGTGAGGCAGCCGCCGTTGGTGTCGCACAGGACGACGGTCGTGGCCCCCGCCTCGACGGCGGCGCGCAGCGTGGCCATGGCGTAGGCCGCATCGGCCTTGAAGCCGTCGAAGAAATGCTCCGCGTCGTAAACCACCTCCCGGCCGGCGGCGCGCAGGAACGCGACCGACTCGCCGATCATCGCGAGGTTCTCCTCCGGTGTGGCGCCGAGCACCTCGGTGACGTGGAGCAGCCAGCTCTTGCCGAAGATCGTGGTCACCGGCGTCTGGGCGGCGAGCAGCGCCTGGAGGTTGGGATCGCCCTCGGCCAGGTTGGACCGGTGCCGTGTAGAACCGAAGGCAGCAAGCCTGGCGTGGCGGAATGTCATCGACTTGGCGGCCGCGAAGAACTCCTCGTCCTTGGGGTTCGACCCGGGCCAGCCGCCCTCGACGTACGGGAAGCCGGCCTCGTCCAGCCGGCGCGCAATCTTCAGCTTGTCGGCCAGTGACAGGGACAGGCCCTCGCGCTGGGTGCCGTCGCGGAGGGTGGTGTCGTACAGCAGGATCATGCCGGCACCTCCTGCGGCAGCATGAGCTGCGCCATCAGGAAGCCGGCGACCGCCTCCGTGCCGTCCGAGCCGCCGAGGTCGCCGGTGCGTGGGCCGTCCTCGATGGCGGCGCTCACGGCACCATCCAGGGCATCCGCGGCCTCGACCTCGCCCAGGGACCAGCGCAGCATGAGCGCGGCCGAGGCGACCGTCGCCAGCGGGTTGGAGATTCCAAGGCCGGTAATCGCTGGCGCACTGCCGTGCACCGGCTCGTAGAGCCCGAATCGGCCCTGCTCGGTCGCCCGCGTGCCGAGGCTGGCCGAGGCCAGCAGGCCCAGCGACCCGGCGATGGCGGCGGCCTCGTCGGAGAGGATGTCGCCGAACAGGTTCTCGGTCACGATGACGTCGTAGTGGCCCGGCTGGGTGAGGATCAGGTAGGCGGTCGAGTCCACCAGTGCGTGCTCGACGCTGACCGATGGGTGCCGCGGCGCGATCTCGTCGACCACCTCGCGCCAGAGCCGGCTGGAGGCCAGCACGTTGGCCTTGTCGACGCTCGTCAGGCGACCGCGACGGCCCTCCGCAAGGCCGAAGGCGAGCTCGACAATGCGCTCGATCTCCGGGCGCGTGTAGCGCAACGTGTCGACCGCGGCCTCGACGCCGTCGTCCGTGGAGCGGCCCTGGGGCCGTCCGAAGTAGAGGCCGCCGGTCAGCTCGCGCACGATGAGCAGGTCGGCCCCGGACCGCACCTCCGGGCGCAGCGGCGAGGCCGTCTCCAGGGCTGGATGCGCCGTCACCGGACGCAGGTTGGCGAACAGCTCGAGCGCCGAGCGAAGCCCGAGCAGGGCGTCCTCCGGGCGTACCGCAGCGGACGGGTCGTCCCAACGTGGCCCGCCGACCGCGCCGAGCAGGACCGCATCGGCCTCGCGACAGGAGTCCAGCGTTGCGGCCGGCAGCGGCTCGCCGGTCGCATCGATCGCGGCGCCGCCGACCAGCTGCTCGTCCCAGGTCACCTCGAAGCCGAAACGCAGGCCGGATGCGTCGACGCATCGGCGCGCGACTTCGCACACCTCGGCGCCGATCCCGTCGCCGGGAAGGTAGGCGACCCGGTGCCGCCTCACGGGTGGCTCCCGGCCGGGGTCGGGACGGGATCGGTCGGGGAGCGCTTCTGGCGCGCGGCGGCGACCGCATCGGCCGCGACCGGGTGCTCTGCAATGAGCTTGTTCACGGCCGCCAGGTAGGCTCGCAGGCTGGCCTCGACGACGTTGGTGGATAACCCGTGACCGGTGAAGATCTGCGGCACGTCGCCGTCGCCTGCCGGCGCGCTGATCTTGACCGTCGCCTCGCCCTGCGCGTCCTCCCCGGAGCCGATCGAGCGCAGCTGGTAGTCGATCAGCTGCGGCCGGCCGTCGATGATCTGCTCGAGCGCGTTGTCGACGGCCGAGAGGAGCGCGTCGACCGGCCCGTTGCCACCGGCAAAGGCACGGAACGTGCGGCCCTCGTAGAAGAGCGACACGTTGCCGCTGGATGACTCGCCCTGGCGGCTGGCAGCCGCCCAATGCTCGATTCCCACGAGCTGCGGGACGGGATCGGCGTGCATCTCGGCCAGCGCGAGCAGGTCCGCATCGGTCACCTGCTTCTTCTGGTCCGCCAGGCGGATGGCCTCGCCGTAGAGGGTATCGAGCGCCTCCGGCTCGACATGGATGCCCAGGCGGCGCAGCCGCTCGTCGAAGCCGGCGCGGCCGGAGAGCTTGCCGAGGGTCAGGGTCGATCCCGAGAGCCCCACCGACTCCGGCGTCATGATCTCGTAGGTCAGCGGGTTCTTCAGGAAGCCGTCCTGGTGGATGCCGGACTCGTGCGCGAACGCATTCGCGCCGACAACGCTCTTGTTGGGCTGGACCATGATGCCCGTCAGGTAGCTCACCAGCCGGCTGGTGGCGGTGAGCTGCTCGGTCGCGACGCCGGTCGTCGCCGATCGGAACTGGGCCGGACGCGTTCGCAGCGCCATGACCACTTCTTCCAGGGAGGCGTTGCCGGCGCGCTCGCCGAGCCCGTTGACGGTGACCTCCACCTGGCGGGCGCCGGCCTGGATTGCGGCAAGGGTGTTGGCGGTGGCAAGGCCCAGGTCGTTGTGGCAGTGGGTGCTCACGATCGCGCGCCTGCCCACCAGCCGCACGACCTGCCTGACGACGGCGGCGTACTCCTTCGGCTCTGTGTAGCCGACGGTGTCGGGCACGTTGATGACCGCTGCGCCGGCCTGCACTGCGGCCTCGTACGCCTCGAGCAGGAAGCCGAGCTCCGACCGCGACGCGTCCTCGGCGCTGAACTCGACGTCGTGGTCAGAACCGATCATGCGCCGCGCCTGGCCGACGCAGCTGCGAATCAGCTCGAGGACGTCCTCCCGCGTCGTGCGCAGCTTGTGGGTGATGTGAATGTCGGACGTGGCGATGAAGACGTGGAGCTGGCGCCTCCGTGCCGGATCCAGCGCGGCTGCGGCAACCGTCACGTCGGCCGGCACGCATCGGGCGAGGGCGGCGATGGCGGGGGCGTCCTCCGCGGATCCGACTTCAGCCGAGATTCGGCGCACGGCCTCGGCCTCACCGGGCGATGCAGCCGGGAAGCCGGCCTCGATGACGTCGACGCGCAGCCGTGCCAGCTGCTTCGCGACAGTGACCTTCTCGTCGACGGTCAGCGCTGCACCCGGCGTCTGCTCGCCGTCGCGGAGCGTCGTGTCGAAGACGCGGATGCGCCGGCCCATCAGGCCACGCCCTCGCCCGGTACCGACTCTGCCTTCTCGCGCTGGCCCTCCGCCCAGCCATCCGGCGGGCTCTTTGGACCGATGAAGTCCATGTGGCTGCGCAGCTCGGCGCCCACGGCCTCGATCGGTGCCTTCGCGTTCTCGGCGCGAAGCCGCTTGAATTCGGGAGCGCCGCGGCGGCCCTCCTCGATCCAGCGCTTCGCGAAGGAGCCATCCCGGATCTCGGCCAGGATCTGCTTCATCTCGGCGCGAATGCGCTCGTCGATGATCCGCGGGCCGGAGACATAGTCGCCGTATTCGGCGGTGTCGCTGATGCTGTAGCGCATGTACTGCAGGC